>DATCKK010000571.1:0-1891 GCA_036562325.1 Cytophagaceae bacterium
GTGTTTAGGAAGTCAAAGAAATGGTGCGGTTTTTCCGCAGGTAATTCCTCCGTATCTTTTGGCGTAACGGACTTTTTTTGTGGCTCGGCAGGCTCTTTTATTTTCGGTTTGATGTCGTTGTTCCAATAATCATTAAAGGTATTGGCAGAAAGTTCCTTTGCCAAACGTGAGCCGTTCCATACCGATTTGGAATTGTGGTCTATAAACGTGATACCATAAATACGCCCTGCATCGTTCCTATGCACCACAACGTTAATGCCCTGTTCGCCTAATTGCTTTTTAAATGTCTGTTCGTTATTGGTCGTTTACAAAGCAATGGTAACGGCTGATTGTAAGGTCTGCTTTGTCGGAGTGTTTTTTAGGGTTGTTTTGCATTTCGCAAAATGCAACTCCAAAGCCGGAAGCCCTGCGTTCTTCCCGAAAAGCGAAGCCTTGAACGGATGTCCTGCTCTTTCGCCTTTCTCATTCAATGGAATGTACAATAAACCCTGCTGTGCCTTTCCGTGTAATTCTCCCTCCACTTTCTCTGTGGTAATATTGAACAGGGAAAGCAAAGCATTGTATTCTCCCAAAGTCTGATATTGATAATAGTTCGGCAGGTGCCGAATGACCGAAGCAATCTGACTTTTTATATCACTTGCCCGATAGTCCACCGGACGAAAAACCTTATCATTCTGATTACGTTCTTTGTCCGTTGCAGGTATCAGACCGTGTTTTCTTTCCAGTTCACGGCATACATTCATAGACCGCATTTTCTCAAAACTATCCGAAATTTTAATGCCCTGTTCGTCCACGCAGACCGATACAATATGGATATGACTACGGTCAAGATTGGTATGTTTGAAGACCACAAAAGGCTGTTCGCCATAGCCCATTTCCCGCATATATTCTTGTGCCATTTCCCTGTACTTGTCATCGCTAACTTTATCTTTCGGATCGGGATTGAGCGAAATATGCAAGGTATGATATTGCGTATTGCGATTTGCGATGAGGTACGGTTCAAAAGATTGGGTTAATTATGCCACGGAATATTGACCATTAGCGGTTTCAATCATCTTATTGGCAAATAAAATTTGCCTGTTTTCATTCTCCACTTTGAGTTGATTGTATGCCAACGCTCCGTATAAATTTCCGCTTCTACCAATCTTCGCTATCATTTTTAAGGCTGTTTTTTCAGGTATTTTGTTTCAAATTCCTCGGTTAACTGGATGATTTTTTTGCATAACATCGCCATTTCAGCCGTCTGTTTTTCCAATTTGTATAGAAACGCTGCAGCTTTTTTCTCTGAAAAATTCCTGTACAACAGCTTTACAATTTGGTTATAGTTCACACCTACGGAACGAAACTGGCTGTGAAATGAAGTCAGCCTCATATAAAAATCAACCGTTCCTTTGTCAATCTTAACTGACTTCATTTTCTTACTGAACAGCAGGTAAATGATAAACTTTGCTTTATTAGGCATTCCAGATGCTTCAAAAAGCGATAAAAGTTTGGCGTTTTCTTCGTCCGTAAGACGGAAAACGTGGCGATGGATGCTTGGGTCTGTTTTGGGTGTCCGTCCGCCCTTATTCTGTTTTCTGTTACTGTTCTCGTTCATCACAAATCCATTTTACAATCCATACAAAACCCTGACTTCGGAAGGTGTTTTCTGCCCCCTGCAAAGGGCAAGTTGTTTTGAGGCACTAACTCGGTTTCGAGTGCCTCAAAACTCCACAACTTACCGTGTTCCGGTGAACACAAAAATCCGTCCCTGCGGGACGGATTAAATGTAACAGGGAAAAACGGCTCGATGCCGTCCTGTTTCGTGTCCATTTTGTCAAGATGCTTTTGCATAAATCCGTTAATAAAATTCCTTACACAAAGTAATAACCTCTTTCAGAGAGTATTGCTA
>DATCKK010000572.1:0-3304 GCA_036562325.1 Cytophagaceae bacterium
CCCTCACATCTTCAAGCTTTACCTTAAGACTCAACAACAACACAATAGGGAGTCAGCCAATATTGCCCATTACTGCTGGACACTATGACCAAAAAGGCAACATTGCCACATCCCATTTCTCTATTAACTCATCAATAATTAATAACAATCCTAACCTGACTGTAAACCTTACCTATAATAAATCCGGCAACAACTCAGCTATAGGTTATTTGAATTACTTGGCAATTAATGTACAAAGAACACTTCAACTTTATAACAACTCCACCTTATTCAGAAATAAAGAAAGCAGAATAACTTCTCCTATTAAATATAGCATAGCAAACGCCAATTCATCCTATAAAATTTGGGATGTTACCGATCCATTAAAGCCCAAAAACCAACATTATACACTTAATGGAGACAATGCTTCTTTTATAACCGAAGGTAATAATCTCAAAGAATATATACTCTTTTCCGGCAGCGGACATCCTACACCATCATTTGTCGAAAAAGTTAAAAATCAAAATTTACATGGCATAACCTCGCCCAACCTGCCTGACTTAGTAATTGTAACTCCTGAAGAGTTCTTATCAGAAGCTCAAAGACTGGCCAATTTTAGGACTAACTTTGATAAATTATCCGTCGAAGTAGTAACCCTTAACCAGGTCTATAATGAGTTTTCTTCAGGAGCCCCTGATGTAACTGCTATCAGAGATTTCATGAAAATGTTGTATGACAGAAAAAGTGGCAATGACTCCATAAGATACCTGCTGTTATTTGGCGATTGCTCCTATGATTTCAAAAACAGGATAACCAATAATACAAACATAATCCCAATTTACCATTCAAGAAACTCATTGCATCCGCTTAAAACCTACTCCTCCGATGACTACTTCGGATTTTTAGATGATAATGAAGGGAGATGGGATGAAAATAGCGGTGATAACCATTTATTAGATATTGGAATCGGAAGGTTACCTGTAAAAACAATAGATGAGGCCAGTGCTATGGTAAATAAAATAATCCACTATCATACCAACGAAACTACACTAGGTAAATGGAGGAACAAAATAACCTTCGTTGCAGATGACGGAGACGGGAACCTACATCAGAAAGATGCTGAAAAGTTAGCTAAGATTGTGAATGACCGATACAAAGTATACAACATCAATAAGCTATACATTGATGCTTTTCAGCAGATATCTACCCCTTCGGGTGAAACCTGCCCGGCATTAAAGCAATTCCTTGATCTGGAAGTTGACCGGGGCACTTTTGTTGTAAACTATACCGGCCATGGGGGTGAAAGTGGCTGGAGCCAGGAAAATATTTTAGATATTCCTCAAATCAGCAAGTGGACTAACTACAATATGCTTCCATTTTTTGTTACTGCTACCTGTGCCTTCGGAAGATATGATGACCCCCAGATTGTATCAGGAGCTGAACATCTTGTAAATAAATCGGATGGAGGAGCTATAGGCATTATTACTTCTACAAGGCCCGTTTATGCAAGCTCAAATTTGAAGTTGAATGAAGCTCTGTATTCTGAAATATTCAGGTCAAAAAATGGCGAGATGCCAAGGCTGGGTGATATTATCAGAAACACGAAGAACAATAGCATTTCAGGAGTCAATAACAGAAACTACGCATTGTTAGGAGACCCTTCCATGCGATTAGAATATCCTGAAGAAAATATCTCTATTACCAAAATTAATGGCAATACCAATCTCTCTGATACCTTAAAAGCACTTGACAAGGTGACTCTGGAAGGAGAAATACAATCATCCAATGGGACAATAATTAATGACTTCAACGGGACTTTATATATTACTGTATATGACAAAGCTTCTTCGTTAAAAACTATTGGTACAGAAGGAAGCTCTCCCTTAGCCTTTAATTTAAGGAACAATTACATTTATGAAGGAAAAGCGAGCATAACTGCCGGAAAATTCTCCGTCAGCTTTGTTGTTCCAAAAGATATTTCCTATCAATTTGATTACGGGAAAGTAAGCTTGTATGCTCAAAAAGAATTTTCCACAAAAGATGCGGCAGGTAACAATGATAGCCTGATAATTGGAGGCTCATCTTCTACAGCAACTACAGACAACACTCCTCCTGAAATTAACGTTTTCATGAATGACGAATCATTTGTATTTGGAGGACTAACTTCTCCCAACAGCTTGCTTCTTGCCAAAATCAGTGATGAAAATGGAATTAACATAGCAGGAACAGGTATCGGCCATGAAATAACAGGAGTACTGGACAATAAAGAAGAGGTCATTGTTTTAAATGAATATTATTCCGCTGAGTTAGATGATTATCAAAAGGGCAAAGTAGAATACCCACTCAAAGATCTTACTCCGGGAAATCACTCTGTAAGGATTAAAGCCTGGGACACTCATAACAACTCAGCCGAAGGATATCTCGAATTTGTGGTAGCAAACAATGAACAAGTCGCTATTGAAAATGTATTAAACTACCCTAATCCATTTTCTACAAGTACTACCTTCCATTTTGACCACAACAGGGCCGGAGACGACCTGGATGTAATCGTACAAATCTATACCATATCAGGTAAACTAGTTAAAACTATAGAAAACAGGTATTACCTTGCCAACTCTCATATTTCCAATGGACTTCATTGGGATGCAAGAGATGACTTTGGTGATAAATTAGGTAAGGGGGTATATATCTATAAAGTGCGAATTCGTTCCCTAAGGGATGGTTCCAATAATTTCAAATATCAAAAACTGGTAATATTAAACTAATTTCGAACTATAAAATTAAATATTTTTATCTTTGATAATTAATATAGGTAAACTACACATGGCAAAAAAAGCTATTCTAACTTTTATTCTGGGAACTGTATTCCTTGGCAACTTATTCGCGCAAAACTCATCTATTAATTCAGATGATTTATTAGGCAGAGATAGTGTAAGAGTAATTACTACTGCGGTACCATTTCTAACTATTTCACCCGATGCAAGATCCGGAGGTATGGGAGATGTGGGAGCGGCCATTTCCTCTGACGCTAACGCCATCCACTGGAACCCTGCAAAGCTCGTGTTTTTGAAAAAAGATATTGGGTTTGCATTATCATATACTCCTTGGCTGCGAAAACTGGTAAATGACATGTCATTGTCATACTTAGCAGGATACAAAAAATTAAGTAAAGAAGAGGCAATTGGTATTTCTCTTCTATATTTTGATTTGGGAAGTATTCAGTTTACAGATAATAATGGAAATCCCATTCAGTACTTCAACCCTAAAGAATTTGCTTTTTCAGGTACCTATTCACGAAAGTTAAGTGACGCACTTAGTATTGCTG
>DATCKK010000574.1:0-6059 GCA_036562325.1 Cytophagaceae bacterium
GTTAATGACCGGAAGCTATTATTTTTTGGAAACACTTTTTATCTCTGCTGTAGCTACTATTGTAACCGGAGCCTTACTTAAAAATAAAAGAAATAAAAATAAGTATGCCTAAAGATGTAAGTATTTAAGCCTTATGTAGTAACCTGATTCTTATAGAATCAAAGTATTGTTGCTGTTTTAAATTCAATTATTAAAACAGTAAATTTTTTATTAAATTGAATCCTGCTCTCAGAGGAAATCGATTAAAATAGTTTCTACATGGCACGTAAAGCAATACAAATTTGTCTGGTACTTTTATTCTTTGTTAATATCGCTTATTCTCAGAGTTTAAAGCCTATTGGCGAAAAGAATCAAAACTATTCCAGTTATGAAATAGAAACAGAAAAACAAACTATTTATCAATTGGAGTTTCCTCAATCTGCATCATCATTATCAATGGTATTTCCATCAGATAGTATATTATCTACTTATATAATAGCCAATTCGGATACGATTCATTTGCAAATAGATGGTCATTTATGGGCAGAGACAGGACGCTTTTCTTCCTCACTTATTGTGTTTAATTCTGAAACAGAGAAAATAGAATTTTATTCTGGTGATATAAGTGGCCCGATCCAGATTCATTTGAATCATACTCCTTCTATATCATTGGTGAACAATTATAGAAGTATGGCTAATGTACCATGTGGTCAACCTTCAATAATACCTGTATCAACCTGGAGACAAGGATTGACAGCACCTGTCAATCTTCCAGAATGTTCTGAAGTTAAACATGTTATTGTACACCATTCCGCTACCTCTAATGCACTTACTGATTATCAGCAAATAGTTCGGGATATTTATGTTTTTCATACCAAGCCTGTGGCCAATGGCGGAAGTGGATTTGATGATATTGGATATAATTATTTGATCGCCCCTGATGGCTCTGTTTATCAAGGCCGAGATGCACAAGGCGTATGTGATGATGACAATGTAAAAGGGGCTCACATGTGTGGGAGAAATACCAATACCATGGGGATATGTTTGTTAGGAACATTCATGGATGTGAAACCTACAACTGCTGCACTTAGCTCCTTATATCAATTGATAGCCTGGAAATTGAATAAAGAAAGTTTGTCTGCTTATGGTAATTCATGGCATCCTGTAAGTGCTCCGGTGGTCTTATTAGAAAATATCGCAGGGCATAGAGAAGGCTGCAATCCCGGTTATACGGTATGTCCCGGAGATTCAGTATACCATCATTTGAACACTATTCGGGACTCGGTTAATCTTGCTATGTCTTTATGTATACCAATGGCAGTTGAGGATAAAGAAACTGCTTCAGTGGCAGTATTCCCCCAGCCGGCGAATGATGTGGTTTTTGTGCAGGGATTAGCAGGCCGGGCACTTGTAAATCTATATTCCTCTTTAGGTGAAAAACTGAAGCAAATCGAAACCTCCGAACCTTATATAACTATACCTCTTCAAGAAATACCGAAAGGTGTTTATTTTATTGAGATAAAATCACACGAAACGTATTTGTATAAAAAAATTGTGGTTGAGTAAGGTGCCCTGAAATCGTTGAATTAAAACCTTTTGTTAGTGCATTGGTTTTGCAAGAACAGTAATAATTAACTATTATGAGAAGCAAAGCCAATTTTAAAACTCATCCGATTCACCCTATGCTTGTTCCCTTTCCTATCGGGTTTCTGGTAGGAGCTTTTATTTTTGATGTATTAGCATTAATATCAGAAAGCGCTTCTTTATGGACAACGGGAGGATATCTTATTGTTGCGGGAATCATTGCCGGATTAATTACTGCAATGCCCGGTATAATTGATTATATCTATACAGTACCTCCGCAAAGTTCCGCTAAAAAACGTGCGACAAAGCATGCACTTGTAAATGTTACTTCTTTGATCTTATTTGCAATAGCCTACTTTACAAGAGGAGAGCTTGGAGATTCATCTTCCATAACTGCAATAGTTTTAGAGCTGGTCGGTGTTGGGTGTATAGTTGTTGCTGGATGGCTGGGTGGGACATTGGTATACAGAAATCAGATAGGTATAGATTTACGATATGCAGGAGCCGGTAAGTGGAAAGAAGAAATGCTGGATGCTTTACCAGGGGATATAGTGGAAGTAGGAAAGAAAGATGAATTAAAGGTAAATCAAATGAAGCTTTTGCATCTCGATGGCAAGAGAGTAGTGTTAGCGAGAACGGAAGAAGGCTTCGTAGCTTTTGACGATCATTGTACACACAGAGGAGGCTCTTTGGCTTCCGGATCACTTGCATGTAACACAGTTCAATGCCCTTGGCATGGGTCTCAATTTGATGTGAGAACCGGTAAGGTTAAAGCCGGTCCTGCACAGTCAGATATAAGAGTTTATAAAGTGGAGATTAAGGAAGGAAAGATTGTATTGAATTCATAGAAAGGTATTTTGATAAAATATTTTGTAAATTGGTATTGATGGTGTTTGATTATTGAGAATTAATCGGCTTAAAATATTTCTAATTATTCCTGAAATTCCCTGATATTTGCGAAATCAAATCACCATCATTAAAAACGCAGGGATATGTTATTTTCAGAATTTGAAAAACTGATCAATGAATTACTTCCAATCGTTCAGTCAATAGTTAATAAATATTACCGGAAAGATATTAAAGTGGAAGAAAAGGCAGACTTTTCTCCGGTTACAGCCTGTGATATTGAAATTGAAAGAATTTTCAAAGAGAAGATTGCTCAAAAATTTTCAGGGCATGCTGTAATGGGGGAAGAGTCCGGGCTTACTTCGGGAGATTCTGAATATAGCTGGATAATAGATCCTATAGATGGCACCAAAAGCTTTATATCAGGTGTACCCTTGTTTAGTACGTTGATTGCATTGATAAAAGATGAACAACCTGTATTTGGAGCATATATTAATCCTGTGCTGAATGATGTTATTATTGCTGATAATAAAGAATGCAGATTAAACGGCGTAAGAGTCACAATGCGTTCTATACAGCTTCATAATGCAACTTTACTTACATCGGATCATAATAATATTTTCAAGTATCAGAAAGATGAAGGGTTTGAAGTACTAAGAAAGAAAATTAAAATATATAGAACCTGGGGAGATGGATACGGGTATTTTTTACTGGCTTCCGGTTTTGCAGATATAATGATAGACCCTATTGTGAGTGCGTGGGATGCATTACCTATTATTCCTATTATTCGTGGTGCCGGAGGAGTGATAACAGACTATCAGGGTAATGACCCGGTAAAAGGAAAAAGCCTCGTGGCATGTCATCCCGACTTGCATGATGAGGTAATAAGGATTTTAAATATGAAGTAAGCAACGGCATTGAGATCTTTTCACTATATTTAGTTAACCTTTAGTGTAGTATTTTTGCCAGATTAAGTCAAAAAACTTATAGGGGTTACTGGTTATTTTGTTGTCCTTACTTACTAAAACATTTTCATTTCTTTTCGATTTATTAGGTAATGGATATTCTCCAATTACTATACAATGAGTGAGGCCGGATAATTTTCCCTTATGAAGATGTTGAAAAGGTATATTCATTATATTACACTCTTTATTATCATTTTTTTGAGTATTAAAGGAGTGTCATATTCTCAAACTCAATTTACCCTTTCTCAATGTATTGATTATGCACTTGTTCATAATCCCTCGATAAAAACTGCATTGGTAGATGAAGAAATAGCTGATAAAAATAAGTGGGTGATTGCTTCTGCCGGATTTCCTAAGTTAAATGCATATGGAAGCTTTGATGATAATGTTAAAATTCCGGTTACCCCTGTACCAGCAGCTATATTCGACCAAAATGCCCCTCCAGATGTAGTGGTCCCTTTGCGATTTGGTAGCCGATATGCAACAACAGGTTATCTTCAGGTAGATCAATTGATATATAATGGATCTTATTTAGTTGCTTTGAAAGCTTCTAAAGCTAGTAAAATATACTATGGAGAAGCATTAAAGCAAACAGTGGAAAATACTATTTATGAAGTGAGCTCAGCCTACTTTCAGGCGTTGACAGCCAAGAAGGAAATGGAAATTCAGAAAGAAAATGTGGAAAGGACTAGAAAGTTGCTGGATATAGTAGATTTACAATACAAAAATGAATTGATAATTAAAGCAGACAGAGACCGGGTGCTTGTAAGCTACAATAATGAAGTAAGCCGGTTAAGACGCGCACAGAGGGATTGGCAACAAGCTATAAATAATCTTCAATTTAGAATGGGAATGTCTATTACAGAGACAATAGAACTTAAGGAAATAAATGAAAACCTTGATTCGATTATAGTTAACTTAGGTGATGCCATAGTGGTAAACTATGATGCGAGGGCAGATTACAGAGTGTTAAAAGCAAGGGAGCAATTGCAGGAACTACAGGTAAAACAATATCGATCCGAATATCAGCCTGTGGTAACCGCATTTGGCCGCTATCAATATCAAAAGTTTCGGCAAGAGCTGGAAGAAGTGTTTGAAGGAGATAACTGGTTTAACAGCCAGATTATCGGATTAAGATTGAATGTTCCTATTTTTAACGGGCTTGAAAATCGTTTTGAGGTACAGAAGGCCAGACTGGATTTGTTAAAAGCGCACATAGATGTTAAAAGACAAGAACAGTTGATCGGCCTTGAGCTTGCCAATGCTTTTAAAGCTTACCAGACAGCTGTTGAGAATGTAAAGGTGGCCAGGGATAATATAGCGTTGGCGGAAGAAGTGTATAATGTACAGTTACTTTTATTTGAGGAAGGAGTAGGTTCGTATGCTGATCTTTTAGATGCTACTAATTCACTGGAAGTTTCTCAACTTAATTATACAACATCCATGCTTGCCGTATATCTGGCAAGGGTGGAACTTGCCAGAGCCAATGGAAAGCTTAATGAAGTAGTTGAATGGAATTATTAATTTGAAAATGATCTTAGTATTTGATTTTGTTAACAGGCGTGAGCAAGCTTTGAAAATTGAATACATTCCAGTTTCTCCAGATCATATTCTAAACCATACTTTCTTTTTTCGTCATATATCACCCAGGTGTGAGGAAATTTTTTAGTCAGATTTTTAGCTAACAAAGGGAGTAAGTTATACTCGGGACTTATGGATGCAAAGAATGTATATCCTTTTTCTTCTTTGAATCGAATACCTGATTCTAACTGAATAAGCGCTTTGTCTATTTTTTTTATTATTCGTTCAAATTTCTTCCAGAATAATTGTTCCCCCCTTTCACTAAGGTGTTCCTGTATAACATTGTAGATTAATATTTCAAATCCGTGGGGACTGGCGAGATAAGTTTTATAAATAGGTTCTTCCAGATATTTAAGGCCCTTCCTGGTTAAAAACAGAAGGAACTGTTCATAGTTGTTGGGTTCGGAATTTATATAGACTTCTTTGGCAAGGAAGTTTGTTTGGAAGTTTGTAGCTCTCCCAATAAGGGTGGGGGTAATTTCATTACTGAAAATATAATTGTAGGCATTGATAAGCCCTATAAAACTACCATCGTAAATTATGTGCACCATAGACGTTAACTTAAAATCTTTTTTGAATGTATAAAGTTTATTATTTTTTAGCTAATTATTTTAGTTTTGCTAAATATTATAGCAATTATACTAAAAATACTGGTTGTGTGTTTGGCAGGATTGAAAATTTTTTTTTCTATGATTGGCTAAATTGGTTGATTGGTTTGAATATCAATGGTTTATTGTCTTTTGCGTTGAGATTTCATGCTTGCTGTTTATTATGGTGAAAAAGAGTAGTTGGTAGTTTAATTTTTCAAAGTTGCGGATTTTGTAATAGGCTAAAATGATCGTAATATTGCATTAGAAATGTCCGTAGATATACAAGAGATACAGTCCCCAATTGCTAAGGATATTCAGGATTTTGAAAAAAAATTCCGGGATTCCATGAAGAGTAAAGTTATGCTGCTTGACCGCATCATGACTTATATTATTAAGCGAAAGGGAAAACAACTAAGGCCCATGTTCGTATTTCTTACGGCCAGAGCCTGTGGGGAAGTAGGGGAGGCTACTTACAGAGGTGCTGCTCTGATCGAATTATTACACACCGCTACAT
>DATCKK010000580.1:0-5184 GCA_036562325.1 Cytophagaceae bacterium
GTTAATCACGTTTGGCTTTTTAATTTTACCTCCTAACCAATTTTATATAAATAAGTCGCAAATATCGCATATTTTTTAGAAATAATAAAAATCAAACTATTAATTTTTATTAAGTTCTGATTGAATCTCCTTTCGGAAATAATTAGAAAACTCTTCCAGGGTCATCGCACCTATATCCCCCTGCCCGTGTTTCCTCACAGAAACCTTATTTTCTTCTTTTTCCTTTTCTCCCACAATCAGCATATAAGGTATCTTTTTCACCTCTGCATCTCTGATCTTACGGCCAATTTTCTCATCCCTGTGGTCAATAATACCTCTTATATCCATATCTTCCAGTTCGGAATATACTTTTTGAGCATAATCTGCAAACTTCTCTGAAATAGGCAGTATCGCAATCTGCTCAGGGCTAAGCCACAGCGGGAAATTTCCGGCGCAATGCTCAATCAATACCGCTACAAATCGTTCCAGAGAGCCAAATGGCGCCCTGTGTATCATAACAGGACGATGTTTCTGATTGTCAGAACCGATATACTCCAACTCAAACCTTTGCGGTAACTGATAATCTACCTGAATAGTTCCTAATTGCCATTGTCTGCCCAGCGCATCTTTTACCATAAAGTCCAGTTTCGGGCCATAAAATGCCGCTTCGCCGGTTTCGGTAACCGTCTTCAAACCTTTCTCTGTCGCCGCTTCTATAATGGCAGCTTCTGCTTTCTGCCAGTCCTCATCTTTACCTATGTATTTTTCTTTATTTTCCGGATCCCTGAGCGATATCTGAGCTGTGTAATTTTCAAATCCCAGCGCATTGAAAACATACAACACCAGATCTATAACCTTCATAAACTCTTCCTTAACCTGATCGGGCCGGCAAAAAATATGTGCGTCGTCCTGAGTAAAGCCTCTTACACGAGTTAAACCATGCAACTCTCCGCTTTGTTCATAACGATAAACTGTTCCGAACTCCGCCAGACGAAGAGGCAGATCTTTATAAGATCTGGGTTTGGTTTTATAAATCTCGCAATGATGCGGACAATTCATTGGCTTAAGCAAAAACTCCTCCCCTTCATTAGGCGTTTTGATAGACTGGAAAGAGTCAGCACCATACTTATCCCAGTGTCCGGAAGTTACATACAACTGCTTGCTTCCGATGTGAGGAGTTACCACCGGGCTGTAACCTGATTTTATCTGTGCTCTTTTCAGGAAGTTTTCAAGTCGTTCTCTCAATGCAGCACCTTTAGGTAACCACAACGGTAATCCCATTCCCACTTTCTCAGAAAAAGCAAAAAGCTCCAGCTCTTTTCCCAACTTCCTGTGATCTCTTTTCTTGGCTTCTTCCAGAACTTCCAAATATTCGGTCAACTCTTTCTGTTTCGGGAAAGTAACCCCATAAATCCGGGTCAACTGTTTTCTTTTCTCATCTCCTCTCCAGTATGCACCGGCCACATTCATCAACTTTACTGCTTTTATAAAGCCGGTATTAGGTATGTGAGGCCCACGGCAAAGGTCCACGAAATTCCCCTGGGTATAGAAGGTGATAGTGCCATCTTCCAAACCTTCCAGCAAGTCCAGTTTATACTCGTCGCCTTTTTTATTGAAATACTCGATGGCATCTTTCTTAGAAACCTCTTTTCTTACATAATCACTTTTCTGACGGGCAAGCTCAAGCATTTTATCTTCAACCGCCTTAAACTCTTCCTGTGAGAATACCCTGTCGCCGAAATCTACATCATAATAAAAACCTGTTTCAATGGCCGGCCCGATTCCAAACTTCACTCCCGGGTAAAGGCTTTCCAATGCTTCTGCCATCAGGTGGGCGGAAGAATGCCAAAACGTACTTTTTCCTTCCGGGTCATCCCACGTTAGTAATTTAATTCTGGAATCTTTTTTAATGGGCCTGGTAGCATCCCACACTTCATCGTCTACCTTAGCGGCAATCACATTTCTTGCAAGTCCTTCACTTATGCTTTTGGCCACATCAAGGCCAGTAACGCCCTCTGGGAACTCTCGTACTGATCCGTCGGGTAAGGTAATCTTAATCATTGACAAAAATTTATTCCTGTTTCTTATTACTCTATGCTTTTGGAGGGAGCTCGCTCCATTCTGGAAGTATCACCTGTAATGTTACCTATTCCTCCTCCCTCTGTCCTTGGTTTAACCTTTGTGGTATCTTTTACCGGTTTGTCTTTTTTAACAGTATCTACCCCTGTTTTAGGCTTAACTACTTTTCCGGTTGTATCTTTACCAACAACTGGCTTTTGCACAGGAGTAGTTGGCCTCACTACCGAATCTTTCTTCACAGGTGAAGCTTTTTGAATACCTGTGGTGGTAGTAGTTGTTGTAGTTACTGGCTTTGGCGGAGAAACAACGTCTGTTTCCCTGGTAGTCGTTGCTACCGTTTCTACCTTCTCCTCCTCCATTCGTTTTATCTTGGAAGAATATGCCGCATACAATCGTTGAAGCGATTGTTTCACGGCCACATTACCGGTGTCCAATTTAACCAGATTTTCATAAAACCCGATAGCTTCCTCGCCTTTATTTAATTTTTCTGCCAGCTCCCCGGCCATTCGGTTGGCATCTTTGCTTTCGGGATTATATTTCACGGCCTGATTAAAGTAGTAATAAGCCGGTTCCAAATTATTCTTTTGATATTCAATAAAGCCCAGCTTAGTACTAGCCGGATAAAATGTAGTATCCAGTTCAAAAGCTGCACGATAGGCAGATTCTGACGCTACTGCCAATCCTTTATTTTCCAAAAACTGCCCTTCATAGTAGTTAAGAAACGCATCGGAACGGCTGATTTTTCTTGCCTGTACTATGTAGTACATCATCGAATCATATTTCTTTTGATGATTATAAACCTTGATAAACTCCTTATGCACATCCAAATTTTGCTTATCCTTTTCCAATGCAGTACGAAGATTACTCATTGCCTGAACGGTATCTTTCTGACCTAAAAAGACTTTTCCTTTCAACAAGAAAATCTCTGAATGAAATGGCGCTATGGCAATCGCCTTATTCAAATAGGTTTCTGAACTTTGGCTATCGTTCAGGCTCCAGAATATTTCAGCGAGTAATATATACAGTTCAGGATTGTTAGATTTTAGTTGTTCTGCCTGTTTGGCGGCTTTTAGTGCCAATGTATTTTTTTGTAATGAAAAGTAAATATTGGCAAGCAACAGATAAAATTTATCATAGGAGTTGTCCAGTTGAATCGCCTGGTTGATATCATTCAGTGCATGTTGAAACTCCCCTAATCCGTAATATATTTTGGCTCTCTTATAATACAAGACAGGATCGTCGGACTCATCCTGTATAGCCTCATTCAGAAGATGCAACTGAGGTTCTATCAAACTATGGAACTCATCTACATCAGGCATTTTAGAGTCCTTACTTCCTGACCCACACCCCCATAGAGCGAAAGCCAATACAATAACTAACAGATGGGTTAAAACCTTCATAATATTTCTGATGCCAAAATTAACAATGTGATTGATAATTACAATGCAAACTGAACGGAGACTTTTACTCCAAAACGTTTAACGTCCGGATGATCTAGATATGTCAGCCTGTGGAATGCATCAACACGAAAAATTCTGAAAATGTTTTCTATGCCGTAACCAACTTCTATATAGGGCTTATCTTTCAGAGAATGAAACTGAGGCCCATAGGTACCTGTCGGGTCCTGGGGTGAAATAAGATCCAGGTTTTTCTGACTCAGATTCCCGTATAATACATTCGCACTTACCAGTGATCTCCACTTTAGCTTTCTTAATAACGGAACCCGGTTAAAGAAAAATCCCTCAAAGTAATGTCTGTATCGCAAGGCTACGAACTGGTCACTGACGAATTCAAAATAATTCATGAGGTTAAAGGCGGCAGTTGTGTAAAAAGGGCTCTCATTTCCCATGTGTACTTCCAGCAAAGGATAAGGCACTCTGGAAAACACTTTTGCGCTTACAAAATCATAATAGCTTCTTCCTAATGCTCCCGCCCTGATAGTCTGAGATATCTGCAATGACATTTTATGATAATTAAAATCCCCACCAAGAACTCCTTTCAACCCTGCAGTATATCTCAAGGTAAATATCGGCCAGCCTTTAGTACCAAGGCTTATCCGGTCATTCTCATTCTGAACAAAATATTCATCTTTAGTAAATCTTGTCTCAAGAATTACTTCACTGGTGTTGAAGTCAGTTATTAATGTACTGTCCCCTGCTTCCGGGTTATTAAAATATGCAAACGAATAAGCCGGATCGAAACTCTTGGTTCTGAAGCTTATTTTTTGTGTAAGGTCTTTTCTTAGCTCTGTCTGGAATTTTGCGATGTTTTGATTGGTATAATATGGCCCCCTTAACACACCGAAACGTGTAAAAGCCAGGAATAAATTATTATTGGTCAGATATTCGGAAGATACTCCTACCTGATCTATATCTGAAAACCGTTCGATTGAAGCCACTGTCCAACGTTTCCTGGAAATGATGTAATCTACTCCAACCCCATATTTAAACTCTTTATCCAGAGTTCCGTAAGCACCGTAACCTTTGAACACCCACTTCTTACTGAAATTAACATTGGTTCTGGCCCCCATCCTGAACCTGTGTCCTTCGATGTTATTATTGGCATATACCATCAGGTAAGGCCCAAAATCTACTTTTCCTACTCGCTTATATCCGTTTACTGCGATATTGACAATTTCTACATAAGTCTTTACCAATGGAATGTTCCTCACTGAATCAATGGTAGCATAAACAGCCTTTTCGGTTTCTGTCAAAGGATCGTGCCTTTTTTCTTCCCAATACTGCTGATCTTTCATCTGCGCTTCCTCATCTACCACTATGAGTTCTTCAAAGAATTTATCCGGCTTAGGCTGGTTGACTACATAATCTGTATTGGAAGTGTAGAACTTAGCCAACATTCCTGGAGAAGTATCCCCGATCTCTTCGATATCGATCAAAATACGGGTTTTCAGAGGTAGCCACGGCCCGGCATCCGTGGGGGTCAACTCTTGCTGTATCTTTATTTTTTCAATGTAATTGAGGTTCGCTCTTCTATCTACCGTCACATCTATTTGCTTCAAAGCAAAACTGGTATCTGCTATCCAGATAGTACCGGTGAAAGCAAGATCCTGTGGCTGTTTGGGCTTAACGTCAATTTTATATGTCCAGTGCCCTCCCATATACATAC
>DATCKK010000584.1:0-2699 GCA_036562325.1 Cytophagaceae bacterium
TAATCTACCTCAGTTTCAGTATTTGCCTGTTCTTTCTCATCTCCGAAAATATTTATCTTCTTTGAATGATATGCCAATATCACAAACGACCCGCTTATTACTGATAACATTACGAAAGCGTTGTTCCATTGTGAAAATATCACATAACCGATTAAAAATAATATTCCATAGGTCATGGCAATAGAAGATATCCAACATAAAATAAGGCTTTTGATTTTACCCTGCCGCCCCCGAATACCTAATAATTCTCTTACTGGCCTCCACGCACCTGATGGCTCCACTCTGGCATAAAACTTCTTCAAAACATCCATATCGGTTGGAGCCGTACAATAGGTAACAACTATCCATGCTACCGTGGTAACAATCATTGTTACGAAAAAGCTGTTCGGAAAGGTAAGATGAAAATAAAATCTTCCCACCAGATAAACGATAAAAGGTACAATAGTAGCCGTAATTTCAGACCATGCATTTATCCTCCACCAATACCATCTTAGTATCAATACCAATCCCAGCCCTGCCCCAAATTCAATGGTAAATAACCATACTTCGGCAATGGACCTCATAAATGGAGTAAATAATAAAGCCACAAGCATCATAATAATGGTAGACACCTGTGACACTTTCACCAACTTTTTAGGCCCCGCATCCCGATCAATAAATCTTTTATATAAATCATTGACCAGGTAACTCGCCCCCCAGTTTAATTGACTGGAAAGTGTACTCATATAGGCTGAGAAAAAGGCGATTAATAAGACTCCTTTTAAACCTGCAGGCAGGTAGTCTCGCATAGCCATGACATATCCCAACCGTTTTTCAGAACCTTCTAATTCAGGGTACAAAATAATAGTTGCAAGTCCTACCAATATCCAGGGCCAGGGACGAACACAATAATGCATAATCTGAAAAAACAACGTTGCGGCAATGGCGTGTTGTTCATTCTTAGCACTCATCATTCTTTGTGCTATATAACCTCCCCCTCCCGGGTCTGCTCCCGGATACCAGGATGACCACCATTGTAACCCGATAAATGCCAGAAAAGCACCGACACTTAATGTTAATGATCCAGTAAAGGAACCTACTGTTGCGTCATCAGCTATAGATGGGAAAAAACTGAAAGTAGCATCAGGCAATTTTTCCACCAGTCCGCTAATTCCCCCTATTTCAGGCCCCCTTAATACATAGTAAGCCAACAAGGTAGTTCCTCCCATGGCAATAAAAAACTGAAGAAAATCAGTTACTGTTACACCCATTAAACCGGAAATACTGGAATATACTGCTACCACCACCATGGCAATAGCCAGATAAACAAATGCTTCCTGGTAAGTGGTATTAAAAAAAACCTGGATAATAGTTAGCAAGGCAAGGTTTACCCATCCTATAATCAGGGCATTCATAAAGATTCCCAGATAAATGGCTTTAAAAGCCCGGAGAAATGCAGCAGGCTTTCCGCTATAACGAAGCTCTATAAATTCAAGATCAGTAAGAATTTTTGCCTTTCTCCACAACCTGGAAAAGAAAAAAGTAGTCAACATACCACCGGCCAAAAAATTCCACCACAACCAATTACCTGCTATTCCGCCTTTATGAACCAGTTCTGCAACAGCCAAAGGAGTATCGGCAGCAAAAGTAGTTGCCACCATGGAGATACCGGCAAGCCACCAGGGAAGTTTCCTCCCGCCAAGAAAATAAGAGCTAACATTTCTGTTGGAATATCTTCGGTAATAAAGACCGATTCCCAACATTAAGAGGGCGAAAAGTATGATAATGATTATATCAAGTATCCCGATAGACATTGTTTTCTGATATATTACGAAAATAGCCAAATAATACTAAACCGGGAACTTGTTAATAGAAAAAGATGAATCAGTTTGCAAAAGCAGTTCTGATTCACCTGGTTAGTTAATTAGAATGTTTTAACCAATTCCAACTCTTCTTTACCTACCAATGAGGTATTATAAGATTTGGTAATAATCTCGTTGTTAACGAACTCAATCAGGTCAGGAAAAAACTCCTTAAAGTCTTCTTTGAATTCGTTATAATTATCAATCAAATCCTCCAGCGCTCCAAGTATAAATGTTTTGGAAGAAGACCTTTTATCCAGTTCAAAGCAAACTTTATGAATGCCGGCAACACTTGAAATAGTATAGAGCCAGTTGCTTCTGGTAAGGCTTGGCAATATCAGTCTTGCTTTATATGGAAGAATACTTTTGTTTGAGCCCAGTATCTTATAACTATCGGCTGCAAATTGTTCTAATGAACTGTTGGAATAATTTGACCAAAGTGAAGCAAGAAAGTGGTCATAAAAAACATCGATAATTTTTTCAGAATACTTAAAAAACTTGGAGTTGATCCTGCTCTGACTTCTTTTGTATACGGGATGGTTGTGGGCAAACTCGTCAATAGCATGGTGAAGTGAGATACCATCCCTAAGTTCCTCAATATAAAATTCAGGATCTTTTCTTTTAATAAATTCTCCAATAAAGTTTCCGATCATTAGATTGTGAGAATCTCCGGAAAGATAGATGTGGGCTAGGTAGTTCATAGGTTATTTTGAGTTTCAAAGAGTCAACGTGGTATTGAAAAGCGTACAACCATGCAAGACCAGGGTGTCGCCCGGAGAGCGCCTTCTGCGCATCTCCGGAACAGCCCTAGTAATAAACCCTAACTTATTAACTTTTGTACACTTGATACTTCTAATT
>DATCKK010000586.1:0-6583 GCA_036562325.1 Cytophagaceae bacterium
GGCTAAAACTAAACATAATAACATCCTGGATACTATCGATGAAATAATTACCAATGGGAAGAAAAAAGGCGTTTTACATCTGTATACAGAAGATGAAAAATTTAGTGGAAGGAAAATACAAATAAATGGTAAAGAACTTTATCATTTTGGTACGACAGGATATATGGGGTTAGAGCAGGATGAAAGACTAAAAGAAGCTGCAATAGACGCAATTAGAAAATTTGGCACTCAATTTCCTCTCTCTAAAACCTATCTCTCTTTTGGAATCTATAAAGATCTTGAAGAGGCATTGACAGAAATGTATGGAACTCCTGTTTTGGTAGCAAAGAATAGTACTTTAAGTCATATAGGGGTGATTCCGTCTGTAGTTCGGGACGAAGATGCTGTGATTCTGGATCATCAGGTACATTGGAGTGTTCAAAATGCATGTCAATTACTTAAGCCAAGAGGCATATCTGTGGATTTGTTAAGGCATAACAGCCTGGATATGTTGGAGGAAAAAATCAAAAATCTTGGCCAAAAATATGAAAAAGTTTGGTATATGATTGATGGGGTATATTCAATGTATGGTGATTTTGCTCCTTTAGATGAAATCATTCAATTAATGGATAAATACCCTCAATTATATTTATATGTTGATGATGTACATGGTATGAGTTGGGCTGGTAAAAACGGTACCGGTTGGGTTATGAGCCAGATCAAAACAACTCATCCTAAAATTTTATTAACGGGAACATTAAGTAAATCGTTTGGGGCAAGTGGTAGTATACTTGTATGTCCAAATGAAGAAATTCATAGGAAAATTAAGACCTTCGGAGGTCCGCTTACATTTTCTGCTCAACTTGAACCTCCTTCAGTTGCTGCCGCACTTGCTTCTGCCAAAATTCATTTGTCTGATGAAATTTATCAGTATCAAAAAGAACTGAGAGAAAGTATTGATTATTGTAATAAACTGATAAGTGAAACAGAGCTTCCATTAGTCGTATCAAATTATTCCCCTGTATTTTTCATAGGCACAGGTTTACCGGCAGTTGGGTACAATTTTGTTGAGAGGTTAATGAAGGAAGGTTTTTATGTTAACCTGGGGGTTTTTCCAGCGGTACCTGTTAGAAATACCGGTGTCCGATTTACCATATCAAGGCACAATCGAAAAGAAGATATTTATAGTCTGGTTGAAGCAATGAAATATCATTATCCGAAAGCACTTGAAGAGGAAGGGAAAACTTATGATCAGGTAAGAAAAGCGTTTGGAATGCTTCCCAAAGAGGCTAAAAATATAAATGTAAATAACCTTTCTACGAAGTTGGAAGACGGGTTATCCTTAGTGCATTTCAAAACTATTGAGCAGATTAATAAAGAAGAGTGGAACCAGGTATTTGGAAACTCCGGAAATTATAACTGGGATGGGTTAAAATTTATGGAGAGTGTTTTCAAAAATAATGAAAAAGAGGAGGATAATTGGGAGTTTAACTATTTTATAGTTAAGGATAAAAAAGGTTCGATTACAGCAGCTACATTTTTTACCACTACACTATGGAAAGAAGATATGTTGTCTCAACCTTATATTTCAGAACAAATAGAAATTAAACGTAAGGAAGATCCATATTACTTAACTTCCAGAGTGCTTAGTATGGGAAGCCTGATTTCTACAGGTAGCCATTTATTTTTACAAAGAAACTCGGATGATTGGAAAAAATCTATTTCATTGATTTTAGATGCGGTTGCTAAATTGGATGAAAGTACTCAGTCATCAATGATTGTGTTGCGTGATTTTGAAAAAGAAGATTCTGAATTGAAGGAGTTTTTAATCGAACAAGGGTATTTTACGATTGATATGCCTAATGATAACGTAATTGATATACCTAAATCTTGGGGGAATGAAGATCAGTTTTTAGAAATTTTATCAGCCAGAAATAGAAGGCATTTGAGAAATGATGTATTAAAGTTTCAACATTATTATGATATTGAATATGTAGATAAAGTACCTGTTGAACTTTGGGATCATTTGTACCAATTGTATCTGAATGTAAAAGAAAGGAACCTTGGGGTAAATACTTTCCCATTGCCTAAAAGAATAATTGAAGCAATTTCAAAAGATGAAAATTGGGAGACTGTTTTATTTTATATAAAGGATGAATATGATGAAAGAAAGTCAGAAAAATTACCGGTAGCAGTAGTTTGGTCATTCAAATCTTGTAATACGTATTGTCCTGTTTTTATAGGGGTTGATTATAACTATAATTCCCAACTAAATGTATACAGGCAATGCTTGTATCAGGTGGTTAATAGAGCGAATAATTTGGGAGCAAAGAAAATCTATTTGGGGCTAACAGCAGATGTAGAAAAGAAAAAGGTTGGAGCTCGACAAATTCCAATGACCGCCTTCATTCAGGCAAAAGATAATTATAATCTGGAGTTATTGGGAATGATAAATGTTAAGAAAAGCTAAATAGTTGGTGATGATGGCAAACTAAAAGTTAATACTGTACCCTGACCCTCTTTGCTTTTCAATTGAATTGTTCCACCCAGGTTCGAAACATTATTTTTGACTATGTATAACCCTAGTCCGGAACCTTCTACCTGAGTATTTGCCCTAAAAAACATGTCAAATACTTTCTCATGGAATTTCTTCTTTATGCCTATGCCATTATCTTGAATTATAAAGCATACTTCGTTTGCCTTTTCTTCGATCTGGATGTTTATGAGACATTCTCCTTCTTCTTTACGAAACTTGCAGGAGTTATCGATCAGGTTATAGAGGATGGAATCCAGCATTCTTTCATTAGAAAAAAAATCATTTCGAACATTGATGCTAACTTCGATTTTGATTTTATCAGGATCAAAGTTGGGGCCGTCTTTAATTAGTTTGAGGATATCATTTATTTTAGAAATAAGCTCTATTTTTTGCTTATCTTTCTTTAATTTATCAATGGCAGCGATTTCTCTCAGGTTGGTTAGTATCCTGTCCAACTTTATGGCACATCTTTTAATATATTCAAAGTAATTTAAAGCTACCTGGTCTTTTACTTCCAATGGAGCAATATTAGTAAGGCCCATAATGGAGGTCAAAGGTCCTTTAAGATCGTGTGCGGCTTTATAAATGAACGTGTCGAGTTCTTTATTTTTTCGTAGTAACTCTTCTTCTGTCTGTTTTATCTTCAGAATATCCTTTACGATATACAAAATACCTGTAACTTCCTGAGCATTATTATAAAGTAGAGAAGCAGAGCATGATACCGGGATTTTTTTACCATCTTTGGTTTGAAAAACCCGCTCTATATTGTAGCTATATCCTTTTTCTTCGAGTTCTGCATTTATTTCTTGCAGGTTATTGATACTGTTTTGGGAAAAGAGGACATTAATTGACTCTCCGACAATTTCACTTTCTTCATACCCCAAAATGTCAGTAACAGAGGAATTGATAGACTGTATAATATTATCGGGGGTAAGGACAATAAGCATGTCCACAATGCCTCGCATAATACTATTCAGGTAATCCCGGGAAACTGTAGAAGACTCCAGTTCTTCTCCCAGCATGTTGATACCTGTAACAATGGCATCGAATTCATCAAGATTTTCGGTAAGACTGCCACGTACGGTAAAGTCCCCAGCTGCCAGCTGAATCAGGAGATTATTGATTTCCTCAATTCTTTTTTCTTGCATATTAGGCACCTTAAACCCGCTTAAATCTTGCATTTTTTAAAAGTTACAGGAGATTACGATAAACGGTAAAAATAGTTTTTTAAAACTAAAAATATTAAATATTTGAAAATGAATACCGTGGTGAGTTAAAAAACTGTAGCATGTTAAAGATATGGTAAAAGAGAGAGAGAACTCTCTCTCTTTTACGAGTTAGCAAAATTGTTCGTAAGCCATTTGTAAATGTTGGGCAATCATTTCGGCAGACCTTCCTTCAATATGGTGTCTTTCAACAAAATGAACCAATTCTCCATTTTTAAATAGTGCGATAGAGGGAGACGATGGAGGGTATGGCAAAGTATATTCCCTTGCTTTTTGTACTGCCTCTTTGTCAACTCCGGCAAATACAGTGGCTAATACGTCAGGTTTAACTTTACTTCTCTCAATCGACATTTTTACTCCTGGCCTTGCAGCACCTGCTGCGCATCCACACACTGAATTAATTACCAGCAGAATAGTCCCTTTTTCATTATTTAAAAGTTGCTCTACTTCTTCAGGGGTTTTTAATTCCTGAAACCCTGCGGAAGTCAAGTCTTTCCGCATAGGAGCTACTAATTGTTCCGGATACATAATTTATTCAGTTTTTAATTGATTGTTAATACTTTAATTATAAAAAGCCTAATTCAAGCTTTGCTGCTTCAGACATCATGTCCTGACTCCATGGAGGATCAAAAGTTATTTCTACATGCACTTCGTTAACTCCTTCAAGCGCTTTTACTTTTGATTCCACTTCTCCTGGCATAGATCCGGCAGCCGGGCAGTTAGGAGAAGTCAAAGTCATTTGTATATAAACGTTATTTACAGGATATACAGTAACCTCATAAATTAATCCTAATTCATAGATGTTTACCGGTATTTCCGGGTCGTATACCGTTTTTATAACTGAAAGGACTTTTTCCTTAAGTTCCTCCCGGGCTTTTAAATCTTCATTTTCGTTGGTATCCATAAGAACTTGTTGGGAAAATGGGTTAACTATTCAGTTTACTGCTAAAAGCCAGCGCATACATTTTCATTTGCTTAACCATTGCAGCCAGCCCGTTGGATCGGGTAGGAGACAAGTGTTGCTTCATGCCTATTTTATCAAGGAAATACAAGTCTTCCTGAAGGATTTCCGATGGCTTATGCCCAGAAAGCACTCTCACTAAAAGACTTACCAGGCCTTTGACTATAAGGGCATCACTATCTGCGTAATAGTTTACTATATCGCCATTTAATTCGGAATGTAGCCATACCTGGGATTGACAGCCTTTTATTTTGTTTTGTTCCGTTTTGTATTTTTCATCCAGGGGAGGGAGTTTTTTTCCGAGCTCAATTATATAGGCATACTTCTCATCCCATTCCTCCAGAAAATTAAACTCTTCTATTATCTCTTCCTGAATATTTTTTATGGTAGATGTGCTGTTCATATAAAAATCAAAACGTCAGTTACCCTAACATTTTTATTACTTTTTTAATTCCTTCTTCCAGTCTGTCAACTTCTTCTTTAGTATTATATAGAGCAAAACTAGCTCTTGTAGTACCTGCAATATTGAATCTACTCATTAAAGGTTGAGTACAATGGTGTCCGGTTCGTACTGCAATTCCTTCCTGATCCAGTAATATACCTATATCCTGATGATGTATTCCGGGAATAATAAAGGAAGCAACACTTACTTTTTCTTTTGCTGTACCTATTATTTTAAGATTTTTAATTGAGCTTAATTTTTCTACTGTATAATTATACAACTCTTGCTCGTGTGCTCTGATGGCTGGTTTTCCTATATAGGTTATATAATCAATAGCTGCTTTAAACGCGATAGTATCCGCAATATTAGGTGTACCGGCTTCAAACTTATAAGGAAGTTCATTGTAACTACATCCTTCATAAGTTACTTCTTTGATCATTTCTCCGCCACCCTGGTATGGAGGCATTGATTCCAGAAGTTCTTTTTTTCCATACAATACTCCTATGCCGGTAGGCCCGTACATTTTATGTGCAGAAAATGCATAGAAGTCAACATCCAAATCCTGAACATCAATATCAAGATGAGATGTAGCCTGAGCACCGTCTGCTATAACTTTAACAGAGTGTTCGTGGGCAATAGCTATAATTTCCTTCAGCGGATTTATTGTTCCTAATGTATTAGAAACATGATTAACTGCAACAATCTTTGTTTTGGGAGTGAATAGTTTTTTATATTCTTCAATTAACAGTTCGCCTTCATCATTTACCGGAATCACTTTTACTACAGCCCCTTTTTCCTGTGCAAGCATTTGCCAAGGAACCATATTGGAATGGTGTTCTATGGCAGAGACTATAATTTCATCGCCTTTACCGATAACCTGCTTACCAAAAGTGGCAGCAACAAGATTAATGCTTTCAGTAGTTCCTCTGGTAAATATTATTTCTTCTGTATATCTGGAATTGATAAAAATTTTAACAGCCTCTCTGGTTACTTCATATGCCGAAGTAGCTTTTTCTGCTAATGTATGTATACCCCGGTGAATGTTTGCATTAATATTAGAATAATAAGCAACCAGTGAATCTATTACTGCTTGTGGTTTTTGAGTTGTAGCAGCGTTGTCAAGGTAAACAAGGGGTTTATTGTTTACCTGCTGATGAAGGATTGGAAAGTCTTTTCGTATAACCTGAATGTCGAATCCTGTACCTCCCTTTTTTTTTAGATTAATCAGCTCTTGTTGGGTTAAGCTCATTACTTATTTATATTGCTTAATTTATCAGACACCTGTATTAAAAGGTTTTCTTTTAAAGCGTCAATTTTAATATGTTCAATAATGTCACTTGCAAATGCATTCATCAAAAGTACTTTGGCATTTTCTTTACCAATACCTCGTGCTTGCAGATAAAATAGTGCTTCCTGATCGATCTGTCCTGTAGTTGCTC
>DATCKK010000588.1:0-6829 GCA_036562325.1 Cytophagaceae bacterium
GCCATGGGTAGTCCTTTACTTCCTGCTCTTATTGCCGAATTAGGTGTACCTCCTACCGCAAGCCATATAGGCAGCTTCTCCTGAACAGGCCTTGGATATACTCCCATTGCTTTATTTATAGACGGCCTCATCTTCCCTTTCCAGGAAATTACTTCATTCTCATTAATATGAAGAAGCATTTCCAGTTTTTCAGAAAACAAGGCATCATAATCATTCAATTCATAACCAAATAATGGATAGGTTTCAATGAAGGAGCCACGTCCGGCCATTATTTCTGCTCTCCCACCTGACAACAGATCAACAGTGGCAAAACTTTCAAATACTCTTACAGGATCATCTGTACTAAGTACCGTAACAGCACTGGCCAGTTTTATTTTTTTAGTTACCATAGCAGCGGCACCCAGTACCACCGCCGGAGCCGAAACAACAAAGTCAGGCCGGTGGTGTTCTCCCAAACCAAATACATCCAGACCTACTTCATCGGCCAGCTTTATTTCTTCTATAAGGTCCTTTATTCGTTGGTGTGCCTTAGCCGCTTTACCTGATACATGCTCGGGTTCTACGTCTGCAAATGTATATACACCTAGTTCCATATAATTATAATTTTTTTAAACAGGAAATAGTTTAAATAAAACAACATCGATTCAACCATTAAATCTCTATTTTTAATCCGATGGGACAATGGTCTGAACCCATATATTCATTACTGATACTTGCCTCTTTTACTTGAGGAATTAACGACTGACTTACCATAACATAATCAATCCTCCAGCCCACATTTCTCTCACGTGATTTGAAGAAGTTATTCCAATAAGTATATTTAATTTCTCCGGGATGAAAATGACGAAAAGTATCTACAAATCCAGCATTTAGCAATCTTTCAAATCCATCAATTTCCCGTTGTGTATAACCGGCTGATTTATTATAGTTTTGTTTAGGCCTTGCAATATCTATTTCTGTATGTACCACATTCAAATCTCCACAAATAATCACCGGTTTTTGGGCATTTAATTTTTGAATATAATTTAAAAAATCAGCATCCCACTTTTCTCTGTAATCCAGCCGCTTTAAGCCTTCTCCGGAATTAGGCACATAAACGTTAATTAAATAAAAGTGCTCATACTCCGCCGTTATCACCCGCCCTTCCTGATCGTGCTCTTCCATATTCATATCGCAGGTAACATTAAGAGGTGCCTGCCTGGTCAATATAGCTGTTCCTGAATATCCTTTTCGAACCTTTGAATCATTGGCATATACTTTATATTCCGGTAACATCGCACAAAGTGTTTTCACATCTTCCACTCCTGCCTTTGTCTCCTGAAGGCACAATATATCCGGATTCATTGTTTTTATATCTCTGACAAAGTCTTTTTTCATGATGGATCGAATGCCATTGACATTCCAACTGATGATGTTAAGCATACCTTTTATGTTAATTAATTTGAAAGGAAAGCTAGCGAAAGTTTAATGAAAAATAAAAATTAAACCGGAGGTTATGAAAAAAACAAGAATTATATATCGAATAATAATCCTAAATATATTGTTAATAAATTTTATTTCAGTGGTTTAATAGCCGCAGAAACGATTCATCGCATCTCCGCGGGGGGGACGGATTATTTTAATTCCGGCAAGGCTATTCCTTTTATTTTTCTATATATATCCACGGCATACAAATCGGTCATTCCCGAAACAAAATCTACCACCGATTGTAACTTACCATACATATCATTTCCATGATAACGGAACTGTGAAGGAAGTAACATCAATAGCTTTTGAGATGTGGTCTTTTCAGGATATAGAATAGCCGGGATAAACTCTTCCAGCAGTCCTCCCAATATCTTATATCCTGCCAACTCTATCTCTACAGCCGGACGATAATTGTATATTTGTTCGCTGGATATCTTTTTCAACTCTTTTAGCGGCTTACTTATCTCCTCATCCAAATCATCAATCAGGCTTTTTTCATAAGTACCGGAAAGTATCTGCTCTTTGTTATCCCAAAATGCATTGGCACATTTCTCAATAAGTATATTTATAACATTAGCTCTTAAAAAGGCTATCTTTTGTTTATCATCCAGAATATCATCGACGATGGTTTTCATCCTTCCTCTGCTTCCTTTTCCTTCACCTCCCGGAAAGAACCGCAACAACATGTCTATAGCCTGATCTAAAGTTATAATGTTAAGCCGGTATGCATCTTCCCAATCAATGACCTGATAACAGATATCATCAGCCGCTTCTACCAAAAACACAAAGGGATGGCGGGCATACACCAGCTTATCAGTTGCATTACTAATCAACCCAAATTCATTTACTATCTTTTTAAATGTTTCCTTTTCCGAATCAAAAAATCCATATTTCTTACGGCTTAGGATTTCTTTCTGTAAGCCGGCACTGGACTCACATGGATATTTGATCATGGAAGCCAGAGTAGTATAGGTAAGGCGCATTCCCCCGGGAGTTCGTTCATTGAAAGAATGTGTCAATAAACGCAAACCATTCGCATTACCTTCAAAGTTTGTAAGATCTTTATATTGATTTTCCGAAAGGTTATATTCAATTAATTTTGCCTGGTCAGCAGGAAGACTTAAAAAGTAAGCGGATATGGCTTTTTCTCCCGAATGCCCAAATGGAGGGTTGCCTATATCATGAGCTAAACAGGCCGCAGACACAACAGAGCCCAGTTCGTAATTATAAAAACGCTGGAACTGTTCGTTGTCTTTTTCATATTCTCCGGCTATTCGCTGTCCGATAATGCTTCCAAGAGAACGGCCCACACAGGCGACTTCCAGACTATGGGTTAAGCGGTTATGCACAAATATGCTTCCTGGTAATGGAAATACCTGGGTTTTATTTTGTAACCTCCGAAAAGGTGAAGAAAATATAAGACGGTCATAATCCCGCTGATACGGATTTCTTATCCAATCCTGTGCATCAAGTCTATCTTCTGCCCCCAGTCGCTTCGGGCTAAATAGTGATTTCCACTCAAGCATATTATACTATTTACTTTAGTAAAGATAGTTAAAATAATTTTTAATTATGAATTATGGCTTTTGAATGAAAAAAGAAGTTTGTATTTACCGGCACAGGAATATGGGCAGAGCAATATTTGAAATTGATGTGATTTTCAATAACTTTCAATCTATAAATTCTACACACTGTCGCATGGAAAAAATACTTTCAACAGCTATTGAAGAAGATTTAAAAAAGATAGATAGTATCAAAGACCGTCTGGAAGAGGTTATCAGATGGGGCTTGAAAACCCGTAATAGAAACGGATATTTCGCCTGCCTATACAAAAACATTACAGGAAGAGTTAAAGATGCTATTCAAAAAAATGAATTTGAAGACGGTGAACGTATGGTTGCTTTTGTAGTCCACTTCGCCAATTATTATCTCAATGCATTAGAAAAATATACTGCCAATTCACTTGATCCATCGAGTCCATGGTATCAGGTGTTTGAAGTAGGCAAGCAGAAAAGGGCTATCGTGCAACACATGTTGCTGGGGGTTAATACGCATATAAATTTTGACCTTCCCAACACCTGTATCGCCATTGCTCCCGGCGAATCATTACTTAGTTTATGCAATGATTTTGTTAAAATAAATAGTATACTTTCATCAGCTATTAAAGAGGTGGAAGATCAAATATTCAGCATATCTCCACTATTAGCAATTACAGGTAAACTCATGCCAAAGTTTGAAAGGCAGATATTAAACTTTAGTATAAATGTAGCAAGGTGCAAAAGCTGGGAATGTGCCTGTTTACAGGCTTTGGCAAGCGCAGAAGAACAGAATGAAATACGAGAAAAAAGTAAAGAAGCTACCTTGGAAATTGCCCGTAGGATATTATCCCCCGGTAAGCTGGCCAATCCATTTATATGGTTAGTAAGCTTATTGGAAGTTAAAGGTATGAAAAGAAATTTGAAAGTATTAAATTCATGATTAGCTCAAGACCTGACAGTTTTAGAAAGCTTGTCAGGTCTTAAATATTATATCAGGGTAGGCAATTAATTATAACAAAGCTCTATAAAATAAAAATTCAGCAACTACACCAATTCATCTTCCTCTACTTCCTGTTTATTTAACTCATGATCATAATATACGTTCTTCACAGAGAAAGTAACTTTTTTGGAAGATTGGGTTTTCCCGAAGGGCCAGAACATGGTAAAAACAGTGATTACTGTACCTATAGATGAAGCAATAATTATAAGATCAACCATTTCGTTTTCCTTGGCATATTTTACTGCAAGAATCAGCCAAATGAATAGGACAAACAAATTAACAATTTTATTCAGTTTGGATACGGAATAACTATCTTTAAACAATACTGTCTTATATAAAGGCCCGCTAATACTATCTTCCAGAATTTCAATGTGTGCTTCCCAGTTTTCCTGCCATTTCTTACTACCCAGATTTACCAATAACCATGCGAAGGAGAAAACTATTCCCAGACAAATGATGACATATTCTACCTGAGGAAATTTTTCTCTTACCAACTCAAAAGATTCAGAACTAATTAGAGCTACATAACCAGCAAAAGACGCAGCAATAAAAGTCCAAAAGTAAGTAGCCCTTTTCCAGTAAAGGTCTATTTCAAAGTCTCTGTTTCTCCAGGCAAGAGCAAGTGCTTTTCTTTCCCGGCCTTTAAAAAGCGAAAGATATTCTTCCCTGCTGAGTTTTCTTTTAGATTTCATAGGATTGAAAGATTGGTAATTTACTTGTCAAAAATGATAAAGCAAGATAGGTATTAATGCTGTTAAAAAGAAACGAACAAACTGCACAAATTCAAGAAGTAATACTAATTAATTCGGAGCAAATTTAAGCCTCATTCAAACTTTGAATACCCCATAAAACAGAAGAAAAAGTGGGGATAAAAAATTTAAAGCATTGTTTTAAATACCCGAAACTTTTCAAGGTAAAAACTTTTTATATTTGTGGTTGACTATGGAAGAAAATACTAAGAAAAATATTCCGGAGGTAGTACTTGGAGTTACTCTGGATGAAGCAGCGCGCAAAGCACTGGAAGAAGGCAAAGAAACGGAGTTGATCAAAGGGTTTATCAGTAAAAAAACAGGAAGGCCCTTTGATGCTTACCTCAAACTGTCCAGCACAGGACAATTGAAATATCGATTTCCAGAAAGAGAGAAAAAGAAAAAAGCTGTACCCAAAAAGATACCAACCAAAGTAGGTGGTGTGGAACTGGACCCGGAAGATATCGAGGATCTAAAAAACGGAAGAGAAACCAAACTAATCGTCGGGCTTGAAAGTAAAAAGAAAGGTAAATTTTACGATGCCTTTTTGAGATGGCACGAAGAAAAAGGAATACTGTTCCGCTTTCCCGGACAAGACTGAAAAATAGTCAGGAGCATTGATTATGCATTTTGACCAAATAACATTTCAATAATAATTGGTAATAGCTGTCATGCAATTACTACTAAACTGCATGACAGCTTTATTTACCATACTTCTGAATTTAATTGGTTGCTAGTTCTTCTAACACCGGATAATCGGTATATCCTTTTGCTCCGGGTACATAAAAGGTTGCGGGATCCCAGGCGGTTAATTCTGCATTTTTACGGAAACGCTCAACCAGGTCAGGATTGGAGATGAACGGCCTGCCAAATGACACCAGGTCTGCATCGCCGTCTTCTATCACTTTGTTCCCTTTCTCCTTATCAAATCCACCGTTTATCATCAGTGTTCCTTTATAAATTGGCCTGTACCTTTTAGCAACGTTTGGCTCTGCATAAGGGATATCTGCTACATTAGAGGGTTCAGTCAGATGCAGATAAGCCAAATTATAATCATTGAGTTTAGTAATGATATAATCGAAAGTTGGGATTGTTTCTTCATCTAATATCACTCCCATAGCACCATGCATGGAAGGATTTAACCGAACTCCTATCCTATTCTCAGGAACTACTTCTTTGATTGCATCTATTACTTCAAATAATATCCTTGCGCGATTTTCAATAGAGCCGCCATAATTATCCGTTCTGTTGTTAGATGTTCTGTTAAAGAACTGATGAAGCAAATAACCATTAGAGGAGTGTATCTCTACTCCGTCAAATCCAGCTTCCCACGCATTTTTGGCAGCCATTTTAAAATCAAAAATGGTTTGCTGAATCTCTTCAACGGACATGGCTTTGGGAGTTACCGTATCTTTAAATCCCTGGGGGGTATAAGACTTATCATTTGGGTTAATAGCTGATGGAGCCAGTGGCAATTCTCCCCCATGAAAATCAGGGTGAGACATTCGTCCTACATGCCAAAGCTGTAGAAAAATTTTACCCCCTTCTTCATGTACTGCTTGGGTAACTTTCTTCCATCCTTCTACCTGTGCTTTGGTATGAATTCCGGGAGTATTGATATATCCTACAGCCCGGGTGGAAATTTGAGCCCCTTCCGTAATAATTAATCCTGCTGTTGCTCTCTGACGATAATAAAGAGCATGAATATCTTCGGGGGCATTGTCCGGGTTAGCTGCCCTGCTTCTGGTCATGGGAGCCATAACTACCCTGTTTCTCAATTCCAAATCTCCTAATTGATAAGGAGTTAATAACTGTTGTATAGGCTGCGTCATTGTTATAAACTTTTAAAAGTATCAACATTTAATGTTTAAACAACTAATTTATTCAATTTTTAGTTCCCAACAAAGGTTAAAGTAAAATTTTCAAAAGAAATAAAAATGAGTGGAGAATGCTCCCGATAGAAAAATTAAGACATAGTTTGAAACTATTTTTTAGTGAAAACTAAATAAGCCTGACAAATTTTTAAAAACTTAACAGGCCTTTATTATAGAATCAATTATTATCTGATAGTAATC
>DATCKK010000599.1:0-3620 GCA_036562325.1 Cytophagaceae bacterium
GAAATATATTCTCCGCATACCCTGTGAAACGGATATACTTTTTTTTCAATAACTAATACATCAAGCCCGGCATCAGCAAGTATAACGGCATTAACTAATCCTGCCAGTCCACCACCGATTATTATCACTTCTCTTTCCAATGTTATTGTCATTAAAATGTACCGGAAACTTAGTAAACTAAGATTCCTGCTCTGATAATTACTATAACTTGTGATTTTCAATTCGGTTTGAAAAAATGATAATGGAAAAAGTTTATGCGTTAAATCAGAAAAAAATCTCTTAATTTTAAGGACGGTTATCAGATACATAGTTTATGACACTTGCATTTAAAGAATGGTCTTATATTGTAGATGCTTTGGGAAAAGGGAAACAGAGCATAATATTGCGTAAAGGCGGAATTGCAGAAGAAGGTGGTGATTTTTCCATTAAAGGAAAGAAGTTTTTATTACTTCCCACAATGTATCATCAGGCAAAAGACATGATAAAGCCGGAATGGTTGAAGTTACTGGATGGAGACCGTTTTCAGCTAAATTCGGATGAAGTGAAAATAGAGTACTTTGCCGAACTGGCAGATGTTCAAGTGGTATCTGATTGGGAGAAAATTAAAAGGTTAAATAGTTTTCATGCCTGGAAAGAAGAGGTGATAGCAGAAAGGTATCATCGATGGGAGAAAAAGGTAAATTTACTAATAGTTCAGGTGTATAAATTGGAAAATCCGTTTGTATTAACTCTTATTCCGGAATATGGAGGTTGCAAATCGTGGATTGAGCTGAATGAAGATGTGGAGCTGGCCGGTGAGCGGATCGTCAATAAAAATATAATCTAAAGGCCTGCAATATCAGAAGATTCTAATTGCTCTAACCTGGGCAACAGGGCTGTTTTCCATACTTCATGATTATCAGGCTTTACCCCTTTCATTAAAATACTGTAGATTTTGTTGTCCTTTCTGGTGATAAAAAATAATCCGAGATATTTTCCGTCTTTTTCGTATTCTCTCAAACTGCTTTCTTCTCCCCAGCAAAAGTCCGTTACTACTTCTCTGGTTTCCACTCCATCCGATGATATGCCGAGTTTTATTCCGGTTTTTATGGCATTATAGGTAGAAGTTATTTCCAGAGGATTGTTTTCTATGGTAATGAACTGATAAACATAAATATCGTCTTCCGGTGAGTTATACTCATATTCCAGTTCATAACTTCCATCACCTAATATGTTTTGCTGAAAGTTATCCAATGGCTTTTTATGCCGGAGGGAGGCACATAGTTCTTTGGGGTTTAAAAAGTAGCCGGAATGGTCGGCTATAGAAGCTTCTTCATTACTGCAGGCAGTAACAAGCAATAAGGTGCTTATAAGTAAAAAACTTCTATAGCGACACATAAGGACTTGTCAGTTAAGTTGTTGTGGTTATTTTGTTTTGGTGGTTTTTGAAAAATAATCCCAAATAACCATACCAATGCTTACGGAAATATTGAGAGAATGTTTGGTGCCGAACTGGGGTATCTCCAGTGTTAAATGCGATTCATTGATTACTTCATCGTCCACTCCGAAGACTTCGTTGCCAAAAATAAAACACAATTTATCCTGTTTTTGGAATTCAAAATCCTGAAGCATTACACTATTGTCGGTTTGTTCCAGACTGATTATTTTCCAGCCTTCGGACTTGAGTTTTCTGACTAGTTCTACCGTAGAAGATACATATTCCCAATCTACCGATTCTGTGGCACCTAATGCTGTTTTATGTATTTCCTTGTTGGGTGGAGTACCTGTGATACCGCACAAATAAATCTTTTGTACAAGAAAAGCATCAGCGGTACGAAAAGCAGAGCCTACATTGTTCAGGCTTCTGACATTATCCAAAACTAGTATTACGGGGTTTTTCTCTTTGTTTTTAAATTCCTCAACCGATATCCGGTTTAGTTCTTCAAGTTTAAGCTTAGCCAATTCTTAAATAAATATGGGTTAAATGAATATTCTTTACTACTCCAAAGGTAAAAGGGAAATTATTTAAATAAAAATTTTAAAATTACATCCAAGGTCTTGCTGGTAATGTTTTTAAATTGTTGTGTGAGGAGATTTTAATTCAATATTATTTTTTGTAATGGCTTTAATTATTGCTAATTTAAACTAACTCTATTTTGTCCTATTGATTGCCAATTATCATTAGTAACTACAAATTATGCGCATTCTTGTCATAGAAGATGAATATAAAGTAGCTGAATTTATTGTAGAGGGGTTGAAAATGGCTAACTATAAAGTTGATCTGGCTTCTGACGGGCAGCAGGGATATGAAATGGCATTGGTGAACAATTATAATGTCATTCTTATGGATTATATGTTGCCTAAATTGAATGGACTTCAATTGTTGCAGGAATTAAGAAGACATAATTGCAGGTCAAGAGTGATAATGTTGACGGCAAAGGACGATGTGGAAGATAAGGTAGAATGCCTGAATTATGGAGCAGACGATTATATAGTAAAACCATTTTCATTTAAAGAACTGCTGGCGCGCATACGGGTCGTATTGAGAAGAGACGGGCAGGAAGTAGATGCTTGTCTTGTGTTTGAAGATTTGCGTTTTAACCTGCTTACGTTAGAAGTATACCGGGGAGACAAAAAATTGGAATTGACGGCGCAGGAATTAAGCCTTCTGGAGTATTTTATGCGTAACCAGAATAGCCTAATTACAAGAATGCAATTGTTGGAACACGTCTGGGCTGATGACCAGTACGGAGACTCTAATAAAATAGAAGTATATATATACTACCTTCGACAAAAAATTGATAAAGGCTTCAATAAAAAACTTCTTCATACTATAAGAGGTAAAGGTTATATTTTAAGAAATGATGATTAAAGTGCATAGTATCCGATTTCGGCTTACATTTTATTTTTTACTAATATTTATTGGCTTGTTTGTCTTTGTGTCAGCCATTGTATTATATAATTTCAAATCCAATGCTATAAATAAAGGTAGAAATAGCTTAAGAGATAAAAGTTTCGTTATTGGTGCATGGATCGATTTTGCCAATCCTGATTTTAATGGCCAGGTGGATGATTATATAGGTTCGCAGGAAGCACAATTAATGATACGGCTTTATGATCGGGACAAGAATTTGCTCGGCAGTTCATCGGGTTTTAAAGGCGATTATAAGTTATTGGATGAGGCTGCCGCAGAAGTAGAAAGTAAAGATGAACCTTATTTGTATGAAAGTGAAGACGGATTATATCTGATAGCTGTAAATAACTTGTATTATAACGATCAGATAAAAGGCTTTGTGCAATTGTTTATCTTGAAAGATTCTATTCTCCATAATTATTATTATCTGTTTCGTGTTATTCTTATTGCAGGTATTGCTTCTCTTGTTATAGCTTTTCTGGCAGGTATATTTCTGGTAGATCAGATGCTCAAACCGATTAATAAAATCATGGATATAGTGAATAAGATACAGGCAGAGAAGCTGGACAAAACGAGGCTGGAAATCAATAATCCCCATGATGAGATAGGGCGGTTAAGCAGTACGATTAATGATTTGCTTAACCGTATTCAGGTAGCTATATCCAATCAGCGGAAGTTTCTTTCCGATGCTGCCCATGAGTTGAGAACGCCTCTTACTATTCTTAAA
>DATCKK010000602.1:0-10242 GCA_036562325.1 Cytophagaceae bacterium
GTGGATTTCAATCAATGAATTCTGGTACTACTTCACCCTTACATATGGAGTTGCCCTGGCAATATTGGTTATTTATATTTATTACGAAGGCAATTTACATTTAACTCCCAACTTTCTATTTTTATCCAAACCGTTATTTAAACAAATGCTTTCATTTGGACTCTTCATTATGTTTGGAGGAGCAGCTAGTATGGTGGTAAATAAAATTGACACCATAATGATCAGCTATCTTACTAATCTTAAAGAAACTGCTGTTTACGCACTTGCTTTATATATTGCCACAATAATTGAAACCCCAAAAAGGGTATTAAATCAATTAACCGATCCTTTAGTTGCAAATGCCTGGAAAGATGATGACATCAATACTATCCATGCCCTTTATCAAAAAACATCCCTCAATCAGCTTATCGTAGGTTGCTTATTATTTATGTTATTATGGTTGAATATTGATCAAATCTTCTCAATAATTCCAAAATCTGAAATATACAAAGAAGGTAAGTTTGTGATTTTATTCATAGGATTAGCAAAATTGGTGGATATGGTTACTGGTAATAATGGAGAAATTATAGGATATTCAAAACATTATCGCTTTGGCTTATATTCAATTATTTTCCTTGCCGGCCTTACCATTCTTACCAATTATATATTTATACCGATATATGGAATAAACGGTGCTGCTTTCGCAACCTTTTTATCAACTTCACTCTTTAATATCATCAAATTCACCTTTTTAAAATTTAAATTCAATCTCCAACCATTTACAACCCGAACATTAAAAGTTTTAATCATTAGTACTACCACTTACCTCATTGTAGCACACATCCCCGAAACAGAAATAATTATCTTTGACCTGCTTATAAACTCTACTCTTATATTCTTCCTATTTCTGGTACCAATTATTTATTTAAGAATTTCTCCAGATATAACAGAAATGGTAGAACAAAAACTTAAGTTTTTGAACTTTAAAAAGAAATAATAAGCATAATCTTAGATAGTATACACAAAAGCTACTAAACTTAATTCTACATGAAAAAAAATATCAACCCTCCAAAAAAAATTGAATTTTTAAAGTAGAATTTTTTTTAGTAAAATTGGCGCTGAATTTTGATTTAGCTAAGTTAAATTATGAAAAAAATTGCCGTTTTTACTTCAGGAGGAGATGCACCGGGAATGAATGCTTGTATCAGGGCAGTTGTTCGTGCGGGTCATTACTTCGGGCTTGAAGTGTATGGAATTATAAAAGGTTACGATGGAATGATTAACGGTAATTTCATCGAAATGGACGATCGATCTGTAAGTAATATTATTCAGAAAGGTGGTACCATCCTTAAATCTGCTCGTAGTGAAGAATTTAAGACTCCGGAAGGCAGAAGAAAAGCGTATGAGAATATTAAAAGATTCGGAATTGATGGCCTGGTAGCTATCGGTGGTAATGGTACATTTACCGGCTCTGAAATCTTTTACAACGAATATGGTATTCCATGTGTAGGAGCACCAGGTACGATTGACAATGACTTATATGGAACCGATTTTACTATCGGTTACGATACTGCGGTCAATACCTGTCTGGCTGCCATCGACAAAATCAGAGATACAGCAGATGCTCATGAAAGAATCTTCTTCATTGAAGTAATGGGAAGAGATACCGGATATATCGCTGTAAGATCGGCTATTTCAGGTGGTGCGGAAATGGCAATAATGCCTGAGACCAAAACCCCTATCAAAGAAGTTATCGGAAAATTAAAATTCGGAACCAGTCACTCCAAAGCCTCTCACATTATAATTGTTGCGGAAGGCGACGAGCATGGAAGAGCATCCAGTATAGCTGAACAAGTTAAAAAAGAACTTCCTGAACTGGACACTAAAGTAACTATCCTGGGGCACGTTCAGAGAGGTGGTGCTCCTACTGCTGCCGACAGAGTATTAGCCAGCCGCTTGGGACTGGGAGCCGTAGAAGGTTTGATAAAAGGCAAAACTAATGTAATGGTAGGTGTTATTAACAGAACTATCTGCTACACCCCATTCCATGAAACCATCACCAAAAAGAAACCTATCAACCGGGATCTAATCAGAATCATTGAAATTCTGAACGGTAGGCAATATAAAAACCTGGAGATAATTTAATTTAAAATAGTATTTAGTAGTTAGTGGTTAGTCTTTTAAGATAACTGCTAGCTATTTTATACTTGATTATTATTTTTTATTTTCCAGTTGTGATCTAACATACCGGATTATTTCCGCTTCATTTCCTGTACTAAACCACACAATATCCTTATCCTTTTTAAACCAGGTTAACTGGCGCTTAGCATATCTTCTTGTATTTCTTTTTATCAACCGAACTGCCTCCTCCCAATCATACTTACCATCCATAAAGTCGTAAATTTCAGAGTAGCCCACAGTTTGTAATGCATTCAGATCTTTATATTCATAATACTGTTTAGCTTCTTTCAGCAATCCCTGCTCCAACATCAGATCTACCCTTTTATTTATCCGTTCATATAACTCTTCCCTGTCCCGTTCCAACCCAATTTTAACAATATTAAATGCTCTATTCTTTTTAGAATTCGTCCTGAAAGAAGAATAAGGATACCCCGTTCCCCGTATTACCTCCAATGCCCTAATAACTCGCTGCGGATTTTGAAGATCTACTATCGCAGCATATTCAGGGTCTTTTTGGCTAAGTTCTTGGGTTAAATACTCCAATCCTTTTTCCTGCAACTCTTTATTTAGCTGTTCCCTAATTGATGGATCTATATCAGGGAACTCGTCCATACCTTCACACACAGCACGAATAAACAAACCTGAACCTCCTGTAAGGATAATAACATCTTTACGAAGAAATAATTGGTTAAGCAGTTCTAACGCTTCCTCTTCAAACTCCCCTGCTGTAAGTGGATTAAATATACTATGAGAATCTATGAAGTAATGCTTCACTCCTTGCATCTCTTCCGGAGAAGGTTTAGCTGTTCCTATAGATAACTCTTTATAAAATTGCCTGGAGTCTGCAGAAACAATATCGGTTGAAAACTCTTTGGCCAGACGAATGGTAAAGTCTGTTTTACCTACTGCGGTAGGGCCTACAACGACTATAAGGGTTTTATTCAAAGACAGGAAATATTATTTTATTACCAACTGTTTATATAATATTTTTATAAAATGCCACTAGCTTTTGGGATTCCAGTTGCCAATTTAATTCTTTGCTGGCTTTTATGGCATTCGCAGAATATTGTTTATGCAACTCCTCATTCTCCAGAAATGAGTTTATTGCGTCTATAATCTCTTTTAAATCCAGCCTAACGAGCTTTGCAATATGATACTGCTCGTTAATCTGCCTGTACTCCGGGAAATCAACAGTGATTTGAGGAATTCCGGCATGCATATAGTCAAAGAACTTATTAGCAAGCGAATAATAATAACTTAACCCGGCTTCTTTTAATACAAGATAACCTAAAAAAGCCTTGCGTATTACCTGCTTCAACTCATCAGGTTGCACATATCCGTAAAACTTGACTTTTGACTGTAGTTGCTGCTCATTAACCAACTCAATCAATTCGTCATAAATATCACCATGCCCGCAAATAATCAACTTACAATCTAACTGTTTCATGGCACAAATGAGTTCTTCTAACCCTCTGCCTACATTCACTACACCTGCATATACAATGTATTTCTCTTTTTTTTCAGGCACCTCAAACTCCTCATGAACAGGCACATTTCGGATTACCTCGAAAGGTACTTTATATTTTTCTTCTAATATTTTACCGATACTTTCATTTACGGTATAAGCATAGCTAACCCTCGGAACAAAAAGACGCTCCACTGTCTCCCAAATTTTTTTAACTACGGGCCTGTTTACCACTTCAATCATTTCCGGGAAATATTCATGGGCATCATACACCAATGGCTTTTTTTTAAGCCTGGCAGAAACATACGCCGGAATAATGGTATCAAGATCTATAGCGCAAAGAATATCAAAGGAAGTAAACAGAAGCTTGAAAAACAGGCGCAGATTATATTCCAGGTAAAACAATTTTCCTTTTTCAAAAAAACAATGAATTCGCTCTTGCTTATAAGCCTTTGACCTGAGGGGAAGAGATGCTTTTTTTCTTCTTCCGATCAGCAATACATCAAAACCATTATCCGCCAATGCCTGACAAATGCGATCCATCCGCTGATCAAAACTCAAGTCACTGGTGACAGTAAATACAATCTTTTTCATCTCCCTAAATGCGAATATACACAGTGTCCGTTATATAGATGAAAAAAAGTTTAAAAGAGTTCGCACGGGTAAAGGAAAAGGGTGCTTCCCACTTGCCAAACTGCCTACTTTCATTATATTTGTTAAAAGCATAACTTCCAAAACTCCAACGGAATGGATCTTCAAGATCAATCAAAAGAAAGCCTTATTGCTGAACTACAGCGGTTACACGAACAACTTTGCGAGCTGGAAAAAAAAGGCCATGGCCAAACGCATAGCGAATCTGAGCAAAAACTGCAAAGAGCCCTGGAAAATGTTCGTCTATTAGCCATTACCATTAACAGTGAAGGGATTATCAGTTACTGTAATCAGGCTTATATGAAAGCCACCGGCTACAGTAAAGAGGAAATAATAGGCCAGAAGTGGGTAAACTTCCTTTCCAGGCTAAAAGACCGGTCTACTGACGAAGAGTTTTTCAAAGTAATGGAAAAAGGTGGCTTGGTCAATAAGCTAAAAAGGAAGATTTATGCAAAAGACGGCCGGCTTCTGACCATTCGATTTAATGTAGTGATTCAAAACAACAGCCCGGAACATTTTTTCGGCACTACCTTAATCGGAGAAGACATTACAGAGAAGAAAAAAGTAATCCGGGCACTAAAAGAAACCAACCGCCAGCTCCAGGATTTCTTTGATAATGCCAATGACCTTATTCAAATATTTACACTGGATGGCGATCTGCAATTCGTTAATTCAGCGTGGAAAAATACCCTTGGTTACAGCGAAGAAGAAGTAAGCAAGCTTAACCTTAAAGACATCGTACATCCCGACTATTATCAGATAACCCGCGAACACCTGGACAACATTTTAGCCGGTTTGAAAGACGATAAATTTGAAACCGTTCTTACCACCAAACTTGGTAAAAACATCAATGTCATTGGTAGTGTAAACGTGCGGTACGAAAAGGAAAAACCTATTGCCTTCCGGGGAATTTTCCACGACAATACCGAAAGAATAAGAGCAGAAAGAGCCCAGAATCTCTATTACAAAATAGCGAGCCTTGCGATTAACTCCAGCAACCTGGAAACCTTGCTATTAAACATTCACAACGAATTAAAAACGCTCATTGCGGTTAACAACTTCCATGTAGCACTTTACGATAAAGAAGAGAGCTTTTTATACTTCCCTTATTACGTGGATGAAAATCTGGGATCTCGCCCAACTTCCCATAAACGAAAAGTAGCTAAGGGGCTTACTGAATTTTCCCTGTTTAATGAAAAACCCACGTTTCTTTACGAGGAAGATATCATGCTCCTCGCGCAGGAAAAGGTGGTAGAACTTATGGGGCCGGTTCCTAAAATCTGGCTGGGTGTACCGTTAAAACTGGAAAACAGAACTATCGGGGTTATTTGTGTAAAAAGCCACAGCGATAGAAACAAATATAAGAAAAGACACCTTGAACTGCTGGATTTCATTAGCGGACAGATCGCGCTTGTCATCGAAAGGAAGAGGTACGAGGAAAAAATCACGACGCAAACAGCGAGAATTAATGCTATCTTTGAAAGCAGTTCCCACCTGATCTGGTCAGTCAACAGGCGCCGTGGACTGACTTCCTTTAACAAGAATTACCTCAATGCCATAAATGATAAGTTTCACCGGTCGCCTGAAGTTGACTCAGGAAGTGGTGAAGTGCCAGAAATAATGATGCTTTCAGATGAGGAGTATCATGACTTTGTCAACCAGAAATATCAACAGGCATTTGAAGGTGTTCCACAGCATTTTGAAACGAAAGATACTGATAAAGACGGAAAGCCCATCTGGCGGGAAACTTATCTTAATCCGATTTACCTTCCCGAAGGCCGAATCGAAGAAGTATCCGGCATTTCCCACAATATCACCGAAAAGAAAATGTGGGAAATGGCCCTGCAGGAAAGCGAAGAAAAGTTCAGAAACATTTTCGAATCCTTCCAGGATATATACTACCGAACAGATGTGTATGGCAAAATTACCATGATCTCTCCTTCCGGATGCGAACTGAGCGGTTATGAAGAGCATGAAATTATAGGTAAGCACATTACGGAATTTTATGTAAACCCAATAAAACAGGGCAAACTGATACGGGAACTGCTAAAGACAGGAACGGTACGTAACTACGAGACCAACCTGATCCGAAAAGATGGAAGCGTCATTCAATCTATTTCTAACATCCGACTTATCTATAGCAAAGAAGGTAAACCGATAGCTGTAGACGGGGTAGCAAGAGATATTACCTATCTAAAAAAAGCTTCAGAAGAATTACTCAAAGCAAAAGAAATTGCCGAGAAATCATTAAAAGTAAAAGAGTCGTTCCTGGCCAATATGAGTCACGAGATACGAACTCCAATGAACGGAATCATTGGAATGATCGAGCTTTTGAGTGAGACGCCATTAAATGAAGAACAAAGGACCTATGTTCAGACTGTTAAAAAATCTTCAGAAACCTTATTAACCATTCTGAACGATATCCTTGACCTTTCCAAGATCGAAGCGGGCAAAATGCAACTACGCCTTACTTCCATATCGCTGGAAAGTACAATCGAAAAGTTATATTCACTGTTCCATCAACAAGCTGCCGCAAAAAACATTGACCTCTTGTATCACATAGAGCCTAATGTGCCCAAGTATATCCTGGCAGATGAAATACGGCTCCTGCAAATCCTTTCGAACCTTACCTCGAACTCCATTAAATTTACTGATACAGGTAGTGTAAGGATCAATGTTAGTTTGAAGGAACAAAAAGGAAAATTGCATAAGATAAAAGTAGATATCATTGATACTGGTATTGGTATTTCTGCCGAGAATAAAAAACGTTTGTTTGAGTCATTTAGCCAGGTGGACAATTCGTCTACCAAAGCTTATTCTGGAACCGGTTTGGGCCTTGCCATATCTAAAGAACTGACCAAGATGATGAACGGTGAAATAGGTGTAGAAACAGAGTTAGGTAAAGGAAGTACCTTCTGGTTTACCTTCGAAGCCAATGAAAGCAAGAGGGTATCAGAAAGTAAAATCTCGATGGAAACACCGGTGATATCTTCCCGATTTACTACCTATTCCCCCAAAATACTTCTGGTTGATGATAACAACATCAATCAATTAGTGGCCAGTGAAATCCTTAAAAAGTCAGGATGTACCGTAGAAGTCGCCGACAATGGGCTGGATGCCATAGAAAAAGTCAAAACCAACACCTATGACCTGATTTTTATGGACATTCAAATGCCTAAAATGGATGGAGTTACGGCTACCAAAGAAATTCGAAAATTAAAAATTGAAAACCTTCCTCCCATTATTGCCATGACGGCCTATTCCATGAAAGAAGACAAGGAGAAGTTCCTGCTTTCCGGAATGGACGATTATGTTTCTAAACCAATAAAATCAGAGACCTTATTGAATAAGGTAAAAGAGTGGGTAAAGAAAACCGGACAGGAAGAAGAAATACTCCCCGTTGTCACTCAACCAGAAGAGGTTAAGGAAGAGATTTTCAATAAAGAAATCATTGACAAGTTGAGGAAATTTGCCAATGACGAAACGATGTATAAAATTTACCATCAGTTTGAAATAGAAACCATTAGTCAATTGGAGGAATGTAAAAATTCGGTTAAAAACGGAGATTTTACCAATATTTTAAATATCTTGCATACATTGAAAGGAACTGCCGGCACATTAGGGATCAGCCGGCTGGAATCCAGGGCGCGGGAGATCGAATCAAAGTTAAAATCGAATAATTATTCACATCTTTCTGACGAATTAAACGCGCTGGAAGAGACTTTTAATGAATTCAAGTATAACTACAAGAAAATTCTCAACCTTAACATATAAAGACCATGGCAGCAAAAAAGGTACTAATAGCAGAGGATAGTTCAGTAATTCAAAACCTCACCAGAAAAATTCTTGAATTTCAGAATTTTGAAATTACTGCTGTAAAAAATGGAAAAGAGGTTCTTAAAGCTCTGGAAACAGTAAACTTCGATATCATTCTGATGGATATAAACATGCCCCAAATGGATGGTATGACCTGTGCCAAAGAAATAAGAAAACTTTCCGACCCGGTTAAATCCAAGGTTCCTATTGTTGCTATTACCGGAAATGCCAGGAACTATTCAGACAGCGATTTTCAGGAGGCCGGCATCAACGAATATTTACCTAAACCACTTGATTTTGACAAACTGGTGGAAACTGTAAAGAACCTTACAAGTTCCAATTCTTAACCTACTAACATTCAGGACTTCATGAATTCATGAAATCCTTATTTCAGCCAGTTCGTACTATTTTACAACATTTGTTGTTGTATTGAAGAAAATAAGGGTTTTAAATGCAGATCAAATACACCAATCAATTTTTGAATAAACTTGAGGATATATTTTCCGAATCGGACTATATCCTCAGGTATGAAAAAGGCAACTTTCAGGCAGGGTATTGTATATTAAAAGACACCAAAATAGCTATAGTGAATAAGTACTACAGCATCGAAGGCAAGATCAATTGCCTGATAGAAATCTTAAGATCCATCGACCTTAATGTGACACTCCTAAGCGAAAAAAACAGAAAACTTTATTTCGAGATCACACAAACCAAATTGTCGCTTTGAAAGTAACTTTTTTAGGCACCGGCACTTCTCAGGGAGTACCTTCAATAGGCTGTGATTGCGAAGTTTGTTCCTCCCTTGACTTCAGAGACAAAAGACTGAGAACATCCATACACATTGAAGCCAATGGTAACAGTTTCGTGATTGACGCAGGCCCTGATTTCAGGCAACAAATGCTAAGAGAGCGAATCAACCACCTGGATGCCGTTATTTTTACCCATGAACATAAGGACCATACGGCAGGACTGGATGATATCCGACCTTTTAATTTCAAACAAAACAGCAGTATGCCGGTGTATGGAAGGAAAAATGTATTAGAAAGCCTTAAAAGAGAATATTCCTACGCTTTCTCTGAACATAAATATCCTGGTATTCCGCTTATTGATCTGATCGAAATAGAAAACAAACCCTTCAATGTAAAAGGGGTTACATTCACACCTATTGAAGTTATCCACTGCCAATTACCTGTATTCGGTTATAGAATTAACGACTTCACCTATATCACCGATGCCAATGCCATTGCCGAGAATGAAATGGATAAAATCAGAGGCTCAAGAGTGGTTGTTCTAAATGCCCTGCATCGCAAAGAACACATCTCTCATTATAATCTTGACCAGGCTATTGAGGTACTCAACGAACTCAAACCTGAGATGGCTTATCTGGTACACATGAGTCATAACATGGGCCTGCACAGAGACGTAGAAAAGATTTTACCCAACTTCATTCAATTGGCTTATGATGGATTAAGGCTTGAAATCTAGTTTACTATTTTTACCATCCTCTATTCTTTATCTCTTAGCCTACTCCTTTAAACTGACTTTGACTTTATACAGATATTCTAACTCAAATAATCCCTTATCTAATCAATCCCTCCTCCTCACCTATTATTTTTTTGATTTTAAACAAACAAAATTCTCCGATTTCAATTTATGTCATTCAGTAGAAACAATTAAAAATCAAGGGACTATTTTAATAAGTAAACCAAGAAAGGAGAATAATAAAATGACCAAAGTAGCAATCAATGGATTAGGACGGATTGGAAGATCAGCTCTTAAAATACTTCTTCAATATCCGGAATTACAACTAGTTGCTGTTAATGACATTGCCCCGGCAGACAACCTTGCCTACCTTTTAAACTTTGATACTGTTTACGGAAAAGCGGAAAACAGAGTATGGAGCGATCCAGACAACCTATACATTAATGGAAAAAGGATTCCTCTTTTCAGTAAAAAAAATCCGTCCGAACTTCCATGGAGAGACATGGACATAGACATTGTTTTAGAATGCACAGGCAAATTCACAACTCGTGAAGAACTTCAAAAACACATTGATGCGGGTGCAAAAAGAGTAATATTATCAGCCCCTGCCAAATCCAATGATATCATTACTATCGTACATGGTGTAAATCGTCCGGAAGGAGAATCTC
>DATCKK010000604.1:0-3094 GCA_036562325.1 Cytophagaceae bacterium
GATTAATGTGGGTGTTTTTTCTTTCTGCTGGACTTCTCCGGATTTTTCCTGAGGATCTACTCCAGATGCAAATACAGTTGAACCCGACACTAAAATACCACACAATAAAAAACCACTAAATACCTTCTGCCAGTTCAAATAACGAACGGCATAAATGTTCGATAAAAACATAATAAGTTGGGTCAATTTTCTTTTTCTTAATTAAGAACTCAAAAATTGGATTTAACCACTTTTCGAGCTGGTACTAGTCTGACAAAAGTATAGGAAATAATTCAAAAAAGATATAGCTCCTTTGAATTATCTTACTGGGACTAATCTAATATTTTTCAGGATTTTCACACATAGAAAACACGGAATTTGATGGCATTTGATACAGTTTGTGATGTTTAAATTTCAGGATGGTATAGTTAAATAACAATAAATCTTTTTTTAATACCGTAACAAATTCCTTGATTTTTCACATTTTAATTTGAACTATTCTAACAACACAACTGTTGTCGACCGAAAAACCCTATTTTTTTTCGATTTATCCATTTTGCCAAAGGCTTCTACGAAATCATTATGGGTTAGGGTCATGGAATCAGTGAATATTTAAATATACCAAGTATTATTACCTACATTAAAAGGACGATAAACCTAATGACAAGCAACCCATTCAATGTGCCCCAACTTTTATCTGTGAACAACCAATATTCAAACTTAACCGTCCATAAAAAAGGCTGTCCCAGTTATCAACTTTAATGGAACAGCCTATTTAACAGGTATTTTCCGGACTTAAATTACATTAATTTTATTCCTTCTGAAACACCCTCACATAGTCTATAAAGAAATACTTGGGAAACACTGTCTCTTCGTCTGGAGGGCCAGGCCAGGTACCCCCGATTGCAAGGTTCAGCAGAAAGTGAAACTTTTGGTCAAATGGCCATCGGTGAGGGTCTGTATCTTTAGGTGTTTTAGTCGAATATAATTGATCGTCAATATACCAACGGATTTCATTTTCTTCCCATTCCACAGAAAACACATGGTATTCATCTTCAAATGTTCCTGTCGGCAATTTATAGGAACCTCCTGTATACTTATTCTTAGGCCAAAGCTCTCCGTAGTGAAGGGTTCCATGCAACGTGGAAGGCTCATGGCCAACGATTTCCATAATATCGATCTCACCACTCAGAGGCCATCCCCCATATACCCAATCGGTAGGAAGCATCCAGATAGCCGGCCAGATCCCTTGTTGAATTGGAAGCCTTGCACGGATATCAAACCTTCCGTATTTAAAATCAGCTTTATTGGAAGAGTTTAAGCGGCCTGAAGTATAAAATTTACCTTTATAGTTTTCCTTTATACCTTTAATGACCAGCTTACCATCCTTTATATAGACATTTCTTTTAGACTTCACATAGTACTGAAGCTCATTATTCCCGCCTCCATCACCATTAACTTCATAGTTCCATTTAGTAGTATCTACTTCCGGACCGTCGAACTCATCCTGCCATACCAACTTCCAGCCCTCTCTTTCAAGCGGAGATTTATAACCTTTGTCTCCCGGAGGAGTAGGATCTTCTTCCACCAGACTATCTGCGTCCTGATACAAGTCTGGTTGCTGGACAAATGAAAGCCCTTTACAACCAGCAATTATTATTATTCCGGCCATTAAATAAGGACCGACCAGCTTCAATCGATTTAAAATCATGATAATTAATATATAATGGGTTAGAGTCTATTCAAATTCATTACTTTTTCTTCTTGGCTTTACCAGCTGCTTTGGTAGTAAATCTGATCTCATCCAGGTACAGGGTTCCCACCGGAAGTACCATGTAGAAAAGCGTATTTATTTTAGCCAAATCCATATCCCTCAGGTCAATGGTATATTTTTTCCACTCTTTTCCAATTTCGAAAAAGCTGTCAGATCTCTGCCCTTCAAAGCCACCAGCCCCAACTCCGGCCTCACTTAATAAATACATTTCATCACTGTCTGTTCTGGCATAAAACACCAACTGGTCGTACTTGCTTAAATCTGCCAGTTTAGCTGTAGCAGGGTCAATAGTAACATTCCAGCTACCAGTATATTGAATATGAAGGCCCCTCCAGGACTCCGATTTGTCTACCGATATTTTTATACATTTTGGACCCTGATAAGGATTTACGCTATAAGCATCGTCAATTTTGATACTTTTGCCGTCTTTTTCCCCCATAAACCCTGTTGGAATTCCATTTACCCATTTATCGGAATAAACGTAAAAAGCTCCTTCTTCCAGTGATTCTGTACGCTCCTTGGAAACAAAGTCTGTAGGCTCTATTTTAAAATCATCGCCGGCATAGTAAATCTCATCCAGATAAATGGTACCCGGCCCTTCGAAAACAGCCATAAAAAGTCCGTTTATCCCGGACATATCCAGATTTTGAAGCTCAAATACAAAGCGCTTCCACTCTGAAGTCAATTGAACATTTCCTTCTTCTTTAGAACTTGAACCATCTCCAAAACCAAGTTTGTTTATGGTATAATCTTTATCTGCACGGGCACTAAAAACCAAATATCTATAATCGGTAAGGTTGGCCAACTGCTCTTTAGGCACATTGTTAAGCCAGTTACCTCCTTTTTGAATGAATACACCTGACCACACCTCACTACCATCAGCACTGATTTTTAAACAATTGCTTCCACTTAACGGCCTCTCTGTATAATTGGCATCAATTGACAATCCCGACCCGTTTTTTTCACCCATGGTTCCGGAAGGAATGCCATTTACAAAACCATCATCATACACATAATAAGGCTCAACATTTGATTCTAATGAAGATGCAATGGAGGTTTCTGATTTGAGAAGGGAAATAGATGTAATAATGGATATCCCGAAAAGGATCCGTTGAAGTTTATTCAATTTATTCATTTTTTGTTAGGGTTTTATGAATCTATTGTAAAAGGATAGCCGATTTACACCAGCAACTATTGAATTATTTCTAAAAAGAGCAGAATTCCGTTATCCTTTTCCAATTTTAAATCTTAAAGATATACATAAATTCTCCAAAAAGCTTATAAAGATTTTATTTTTTTGATAAAAATTACATGGGGGATTACCGCACTAAACGCTTAGAT
>DATCKK010000605.1:0-1993 GCA_036562325.1 Cytophagaceae bacterium
TGTACATTGGATAGTCCATTCAGATATTTCAATCTACCTCCCCAGGCCCACTTCCTGCCTTCCTTCACCAGATTTATACCATACTCCCGATAATGCATAATATCAAGGCCCAGGGAAGAAAAATCTGCTTCACCTCCGACAAACTGCGCATTGCCTTTTACCACCAGGCTTATAAGGTCCTTAGGATAAGAAAATCGCGAAGACACCTTCTCAGTAATATTAACAGAGAAAAAATATTTCCTTGCCTTTACTCTTAATGAAAACAAGTCAGCACTTGCACCGCCATATAAGAAATTCTTCTTTTTCAACTCACTTACCAAAAGATTCAAATCCAGCACATTTTTCTCCGCTTCAATATCTTTGTAGGCAAACCCTGTATTGGCAACACCAAAATATACGGAAGACAAGCCCGGCAAACCGATACTTACCTTATGTTCCGGAACAGCGGCAGCATTGACATATCCTGACTGATACACATTGGGTAAAAAAGGCAATGTAAGCTCTGTCTGAGCTTGTATCAGTAAAGGCATTATAGAAGCTAAAAAAATAATAAGTACTTTTTTCACTGTTACTGAAAGTTTATTTTAGCATCGGCCAATAATGATATTTGTACATTTAGCTTATAGTGGGAATAGATCTTAACACTTTTTTCCGTATTGTTAGTAGTAATAAGGCTTCCTCTGACAATCATCCTTTCAGTATCTGCTATACGGTCGTATTTTATTTTATTCAGCTCCACTTCCGATAACTTCGAAGCAGGTGCTATTACTTTTCCCGTATTATCTACCACTCCTGATACAATCACATTATCATCTTGTACCAGCAAGGAGTCTATAATCGTATTGGTATTATCTAAAAAATATACCTGAAGATATACATCTATCGGAAGTTCATTTTCTGTTTTCAACTTCATTAAGGCCCGCTCCACATATTCTCTTTCAGGAAGCCCGATATTAAAAGTATCCTGCAAGGCATAAATGGAAATAGTGCCATAGATGGGAATCTCCACTTCCACATATACATTGATCCGGCTCTCGTCTGTAATGAATTTATCAGCGGTAGCAGATGACCCCAACTGTGTTGTTATAGTATAGTTCACTTTATGCGGCCCAGGGCTGAGCAAAGTTTGTATGTCCGAATTGTTTTTATCCAGCAATAGTTCGGTGGTTTTACTTTGGCCTGTTTCCGTTGCGAGTGGATAGTTCAACGTTATCGGGTCATTTAATGCGGAAGAAGTAAACGGCGTTTTATTACCATCTACAGTTTCTGTTTCCAGTTTGTTGATCGTAACACTAGCAGGTATACCAAAAGAATTATCAAATGTAATTTTCACTTTAGGCTCTTCAAAATACAGATTACTGATAACTGTCTTATCAAACACATCAATAGTTACCGATCCGGTAGCAGGATCTATAGGAAATACCCCCGGATTGCCATACAACAAACTGTATTTTAAATTTTGCATTTTCAGATCTATCATCAATGAATCTGATATTGAAATAGGCTGTCCGCTGGAAACCAATGTCAGTGTAGCGGTGTAATCAAAAAAATTCGTAGTGGTATCACCATTCGAAAGCTCTATCCTGTAGCCTGTCAGATCAATAGTTCGCTGAGTATGCACAGGAATAGAATTGTTATAATCAAAATCAATGGTTTGTTGTAGTGGAGCACCGTTTTTTATCAATGAGTGAAAGGTTACCTGAAGCCTTGCGTCATGACGAAAGTTAGAACTCAAATCAACCAGTAAGTATCCTGCTTTCAAATCGATGTACTTCAGCGCTGCATTGTTATTCAGGTCAAAGTTAAAGTTGCCGGTATAGTCACCTTCTATACTTTTTCCTTCTGCAAACCCAATAGTTTTTTCCAATGGGAATCCCAACCCCAGGTGATAAGATTGATTGGGAACTTTAAAAAGGTCTTCAGCCTTGGGCGAGCTGGCGGTATCTTTATAGACAAAGGTATAAAAGCCATCGCTGTCTTCAATGATGTTAAC
>DATCKK010000610.1:0-1667 GCA_036562325.1 Cytophagaceae bacterium
AGGAGAGAAAGAATGAAAACATTTACTAACGATTTAACAACCAGACAATATAATCTCTATAAATATTTGAAAGAGCAAGATGATTTCAAACACTTAAGCGAAATAGTTGTTGAAACTGACCTTTACGGAGATTTGCCGGAAAGTAATATAAACAATTCAAATGCTATTAGACAACTTAAAAAGGATATTCAGGCATTAAAAAAGTCCGGGATTATTCAGACTGTCATTCTTTCTTGCACTTTTAAGGGTGTGAAAATCGCGTCCAAAGAAGAATACGAAGATTACTCCAAAAGAGTTTGGGGGGCAATTAACCGTCGGGCAAAATTGCAAGCTCTGCAAGACAAGAAAGCTGGTTTAGACGGTCAAATGCGATTAGTTTTTAACACTGAAAAACCAATTATCGAAGCCTTTAAAGAGGTTGGAGCGTGAATTGTAAATAAAGCGAGGTGGAGAAATGGAAGCAGAAAGAAGAAACGAACGAAAAATTAAAATAGAATTATTTAACGACCACTTCCAAAATTATAAAAGATATCATATTCCAAAGGCTCAATTAGTCATAGCAGATATACCCTATAATTTAGGAAAAAACGCTTATGCTTCATCGACTGAATGGTATGTAAACGGAGATAATAAACAAGGCGAAAGCAACAAGGCGGGCAAGATGTTCTTTGACACCGATAACAACTTTAATCTTGCAGAATATATGCACTTCTGCTCTAAAATGCTAAAACCAGAGCCGAAAGAAAGAGGACAAGCACCGGCAATGATTGTCTTTTGTGCCTTTGAGCAAATTCAAATGGTTATTGATTGGGGAAAGAAATATGGTTTTAAAAATAGTTATCCTTTGTTTTTTATTAAAAACTATAGTTCTCAAGTCCTAAAAGCGAATATGCGTATTGTTGGCGCAACAGAGCACGCAGTGGTTTTGTATCGGGATAAATTGCCGAAGTTTAATAATAACGGGAAAATGATTTTTAATTGGATGCCTTGGGAAGTTGATAATAGTTATCCAAAAATACATCCAACCCAAAAACCTATACCAGTCTTAAAAAGGTTGATCGAAATATTTACAGATGAATACGATGTGGTTATTGATCCAGTTGCAGGGAGCGGCACAACATTAAGAGCTTGTATGGAATTAAATCGTAGTTGTTATGGATTTGAGATTAAGAAAGATTTTTGCAAAGAAGCAAGAGAGAAAATGCTAACTATGGATTATGATTTTATTAAAAAGCTCGAAGAAGCCAAAGAACGAGGACAAATGAGCTTGTTTTGAAAGAAGCAAGATTATAAAAAGGCGGTGGGAGGATGAGATAATGATTGCCGAACAACAAAAATTATTTTCTTTTTTGCCTGATGAGATAGAAAATAATGAATTTATATTATTTGATAGAATTGAGAAAATAAAAAGCATTATCAATCAGTTCGGTGAAGAAAATTTCTACTTGTCTTTTAGCGGTGGAAAAGATAGCACAGTCTTGCATTATTTGCTTGATATGGCTATTCCCGGAAATAAAATTCCTAGAGTATTCTGCAATACAGGTTTGGAATATCGCTTAATCTATAAATTTGTTAAGTCTTTGCAAACAAAAGACAAACGAATTATTATGATTTCTCCTCGTAAGAACATTGTAAAAACGCTTGAAAGGGTAGGTTATCCATTTAAG
>DATCKK010000613.1:0-3595 GCA_036562325.1 Cytophagaceae bacterium
AATTAATAGTTAAGGAAAACGTTTTTTAAAGGAAAAACTGTCTGACATTTTATCTGCATTAAAAAACCTGGTTGACCAGACTTCAACCAGGTTACCGTACCCACAGAGATAGAAAAACTGTGTTTACCTTATTTTAATAATTTGTTATAATCTATATCAGGTTAACAAGCTCGGCATTTAAAAACGCGGAGGAATAAGGGCTTCCTTACTCACTCCAGCGTTTTGGATTTATCCTTTACTACACCAAATGCCTGATATTATTAAACTATTACTCTTTAACGAATCGCTTAAATACCTGCTGACCATCTACAGTAATCTGCACTGTATAAATACCTCTTGGAAGAGATGAAATATCAATTGCATCTTCTGTAGTGCTCATATTGGATATCACTTCGTGTCCCACAGAGTTAAATACTTTAACTGCTCCTGAAATATTGCCTCTTAAATTAGTTTTTATGAATACCTCGGTAGTTGCAGGGTTTGGATACAATTCTAACGTTTCTGCCAGTGTAGAAGCATCGTCAGCAGTAGAAACTGTTCTTGCACCATTTACCTTAGATATCTTGATCCAGTTGATATTCCAACCACCTGTAACTGCATAGATACCGAAGTTATATGTACCGGCATTGATATTTACAGTATGCGAAATAGTAGTCCAGGTTTGCCAACCGTTAGTAGAAGGTACATCAATTGCACCAAGTACTATAGAACCACCATTAAGGTCAGCAGAAAGTCTTCCTCCAAATCCGGCTACTCTGTATTCTATTCTATAAGCTCCGGAAGTTGGGAAATTGATATTGCTATAAGCCATCCAGTCACCTGCATCTATCCATCCTACGTTAGATCCTCCACCTGAAGGGTCTTCTGTTGGCTCGGTTTGTACACCGTACATATTGCTATAATTTTCTGCCTGCAATGTAACTGACCAGTTAGATGCTACAGGAACAAGCGTCCACTCAGAAGAAGTCTGGAAATCATTTTGCCACTGTTCTAAGTGCGCCATAGTTGAGGTGCTGTTACCTGACACTCTAACTGCCTTACCACTATGCAGAGGAATTATTTGATAATACCCGCCAGGTCTTTGATAAACGATAAACTTTTGATTAGGCGTACCATTGTAAGTATACTGCTCAACACGTGCTCCATTGTCAGTGCTGAATGCTTTTATGTCCATAGCCTTACCACTATTCACATTGACAATCTTGTAAACTCCGTCTCCAAGATCAGTAAATGTAAACTGCTGGTTAGCTCCATTATGCTGGTTATATTGCAGAATAGTAGCTGCGTTATCAGTACTCCAATGATCTACATCCATTACCAGTCCGCTATTTCTGTTTTTAATAACATAAGTACCATTTAAACCGGTTTTACCATTTGGCCTGATTTTTAATGAAGAGATCTTATCATTCCAACCATCGGCAACAAGGCATGATTTGTCTCCTGTCACCAGCATACTGCTTCCTAAGAAATGATCATCCCAATAAACAGTTACTTTCCATCCCGGAGTTACTCTGATTGAAGAAATATCGTCATTAGAAATACCTCTGGCAATTAATTGACTTAACGTATAATCACCGGCAGGTAGTTTTACAGCTGTACCTGAGTAGTTACAATCTTTATAGAAGGTAATGAAACCATCTGAGCTAGGATTAGTACCACCCGGAGGCACAGTTCCGCTAATCCAGTACTGTCCTAAAGATGCATAATCAGAATATCCGTCAGTTGCCGGATTACCAGCCCCTGTTCCGTCTACTGAAATATAATAAGTACCTGCAGCAAGGCTGACATTTAGCGATGCGTTCAATCCTCCAGGATTATAAGAACCAATCTGTGTTCCGGAAGCATTATAAAGTCTTACAAGAATATCCAGGTTACCATGTCTTGAAACGGTGTTTACATTAAGAGTAACAGTTCCTCCACCGGTAGTAAAACGGAAGAAGTCAACATCAGTAGTTCTTTCAATAATACCATATCCGGAAGCAGCTCCGTTAGCCTCTACTTTTAAAGTGGAAGCAGATCCGGTATTGTTACCATGGTCGTCATTTCTGTAACCACAACCATACTGAGAGCTGGCAATTTTAGCCAAGTCGTCTTCTTTATTATTTGAGTTGTTGTACTCTCCTTTACTCCATTGAGTAATGTTTCTGTAATAACCAACTCCCATGATAGGCGCCCAGTCACCATGTCCTGCAAAATATCCTTCACTAGGATTAGTTCTACCATCGTGACCCAAGCCGAATGTATGGCCTATTTCGTGTGATGAAGCCTCAGCAGATCCTTTGGCGCTGGTTATAAATGTCCAGCAAGGAGTATCGTCATTCCATGCAAATGATCCGATGTAAGCAACTCCCCCTGCTCCCGGAGCAGCAGTATTTGTTGGAGTAATGATACATCTCATTCTTCTGTTTTTAGGATAAGAGTTGAATACCGCTTCGCTGGTAGTAACGTTAATGCTGAAAGGACGGAAGTCTTCGGCAACAATTTCCCAAGACTCTCTGATAGCAGCTTCACTCATACCAGAAGGAGCCGCGTTAATAGGGTTTCCATTGTTCCAGTATGTTCCGGCTACATAGTGTCCATCATAATCCAAAAGCACACAACCGTTTGCTCCTGGATAACTCTCTAAAATAGGAACAGCAGTAATGGCTGTTGTTCTTAATGCTTTAGAGTTACTTTCTTCCGGATGTTGATGGTAGTTTACACAAAGAAGATTATTAACATCTTCGTCTTTTACATATACATTACCATTTTCATCAGAATAGTATTTGAAGGCCTTATTTTCTTCTTTAAGAATAATACTACCTTCCACATTGGAGCCATCTATATTAAGGAAGAAACTTCCTGATTCATGGCCCACTACTTGTCCAACCAGGTATTGGTGATTACCACTTTCAGATTTTTTATGGTTTACTTTTATTTCAAATGTTTTTCCATCGGCAGCTTTTAACTTCAAATGAGGCTTATCGGAAGTTCTTTGATTAGGGCTACCCAACTGACTTTTTACTTCAGTCAATAATTGCTGCGAACTTCCCAGATTTATCTCAGATCCACTCTGTGCGAATGAGGAGGTACTCACTCCTGCCAGAGCCATCAAGCATAAAATGTTTCTGTAAAATCGTTTCATAAGTAGTTTATTTAAGGGTTGTATTTGTCTTAGTTAATTTTACAATATTAAATGTATAAATATTTATATTTTATTCAAACTCAATTAGGTATTTATCGATAAACATATGATTAAGTTCTATAAACAGGATGCTCTTGTCAAAGAGCATCCTTTACCAACAGTGTGCTTAGTTTATTGCTGGGTGGTTATAAAAATGAATGACGGTAATTCAGCTTTCGCCAGTTTATTTGCGCAGTCGAAATAGTTGAAGATAATTTTCATAGTAGTTCAGGGTTTAGGTTATTTCTATTTCAATCCGGTCACTGTTAAATTTTTGAAATATTGATGATCAAGCCCCACTTACTTTAGTAATAATATTTCCAAATATTTTTCAATATTTCATGTTGTCAAAGTTAAAACTTGAACTTAGGGATGCAAAAAAGGGGGGCAGACAAAACCTGTACAGGGAATATTTCACAGGCAATGTAAGCG
>DATCKK010000614.1:0-3492 GCA_036562325.1 Cytophagaceae bacterium
CCGGACGAACTATAATTTTACCGTTAAACACTCCTGATGATTTTCCATTCAGAATACCTTTATAAAGTTCGTTGCTTAAACAATTAGGTACAGCGTGATCTACTAAGGTATGGTTATCTGTATGTTGAGTATTATTGCTAAGATATAATCCGAACAAGTCTGCCTCCGCATGTTCGCCCTGTAGTTTTATATTGAGATTATTTCTGATCAAACCACCTCCAAGTGTAATGGTAGTTGACGAGAAATAAGATTTGGTATCCTGTATTACCTGGGTAGTACCAACGTGAACGGCCTTCTCATTTTCGTTTTGAATCTTGTAGTATTGTACGTTAGCGGACTCCTTTACAAAAACTTCTGTTATTATATTGGAAAGAGAGGCCGTATCGCCAATAGAATGGAATGATTCAATTACCTTAAGCTGGCTGTTTTCTTCACAAACAATAATGTTTCTGGGGTTATAGGTGATATTTCCATTTCTGGTATCACTTATATAATAGATTAGAACAGGTAGTTCTACTACTTTATTTTTGGCTACCCGAATACATGCACCGTGTTTGGAAAGGGCTGTGTTTAAAGCTGTAAATCCATCAGTTTCGGGATTTATAGATGCCGAAAAATATGTGTCCAGTAATTCGTTATTCAGCCCTGATAAATCTACTATCTCAAGATTGTCAGATATAATCTTACTAAGGCTTTTGTTAAATACACCATTAACAAATACCACTATATTAGCTTCTAAGCCTTTATAGAGGAAGTCTTGTAATGAAATGTCACTAATAGCCTCAACAGTATCTGTATTAAAGTTTTCTTTTAATACATTAGAGATATTAGTGTATTTCCATTCTTCATTTTTAGTGGTTGGAAAGCCATTTTTTTCAAAAAGACGAATGGCTTCTTTTTTCTTATTTACCAATGACTGACTGGCCGAAAACAAGAAGTCCTTTTCGTTATTTTTGAATAAACTTATAAAGTTATCTTTAAGATTTGTATTGTTGATAGTCTTCTCCATACTTATGCTACTGTACCTTCGTTAACCGCATTTTTAATCCAGTCATATCCTTTCTCTTCCAGTTCAAGTGCCAGTTCTTTGGTACCTGATTTTACAATTCTTCCATTGTAAAGGACATGAACAAAGTCAGGAACAATATAATCAAGTAATCTTTGGTAATGGGTAACTACGATAACAGCGTTATCTTTGGATTTTAGCTTGTTAACTCCGTTGGCTACTATTCTTAAGGCATCGATATCCAGCCCTGAGTCGGTTTCATCCAGTATAGCCAGCTTTGGTTCAAGCATAGCCATCTGGAAGATTTCATTTCTTTTCTTTTCTCCACCAGAGAAACCTTCATTTAAAGATCTCTTTAATAAAGCCTGGTCTATGTCCACCAACTTCATTTTTTCTTTCATTAAATTCAGGAAAGAAACGGCGTCCAATGGCTCCTGGCCTCTGTATTGCCTTACTTCATTTACAGCAGTTTTTAGGAAGTTAGTAGTGCTTACTCCGGGTATTTCTATTGGATATTGAAATGCCAGAAAAACACCTTCTCTAGCTCTATCTTCAGGAGACATCTCTAAAAGGTCTTTGCCAAGAAACTCGATGCTTCCACCGGTAACTTCAAATGTTTCCCTTCCGGCAAGAACAGAAGCTAAAGTACTCTTTCCGGAACCATTTGGCCCCATGATCGCATGCACCTCACCTGGCTTTACTTCCAGGTTGATTCCTTTCAATATATCCTTGCTTTCTACTTTAGCTTTAAGATCCTTTATTTTCAACATAATTTTATAAAGTTGTAAGTGGTAAGTTTTAAGTGCTAAGTATTCGACTTAAAACCGATATTATTTATTGAAATATTTATGGTAATGAAATAATGTTTTAAGAGGAGAGGCATATAGTACTACTTATAACTTCCAACTTAAAACTTCAAACTCTAAATTACCCTACGCTACCTTCAAGGCTAATGGCAAGCAGTTTTTGTGCTTCTACTGCAAACTCCATAGGAAGCTGATTAAGCACTTCCTTGCAATATCCGTTAACAATTAAAGCTACTGCCTTTTCAGTGTCTATACCTCTTTGGTTGCAATAGAAAATTTGGTCTTCTCCAATTTTTGAAGTGGTAGCTTCATGTTCAACAATGGCAGAGGGATTGTCTATTTCTATATAAGGGAATGTGTGTGCTCCACATTTATCTCCCATTAAGAGAGAGTCGCATTGTGAAAAGTTTCGGGCATTCTCTGCTCGTTTATTTACTTTCACCAATCCTCTGTAGCTGTTTTGGCTCTTACCTGCAGAAATACCTTTGGATACTATTCTGCTCTTGGTATTTTTGCCGATATGGATCATTTTAGTTCCAGTGTCAGCTTGCTGGAAGTTGTTGGTAACAGCCACTGAGTAAAACTCACCTACTGAATTGTCTCCTTTCAATATAACACTAGGGTATTTCCATGTAATTGCAGAACCGGTTTCTACTTGTGTCCATGAAATTTTAGAATTTACCCCCATGCAAATACCTCTTTTGGTAACAAAGTTGTAAATACCGCCCTTGCCATTTTTATCTCCGGGGTACCAGTTTTGAACCGTAGAGTATTTTATTTCTGCGTTATCAAATGCTATCAATTCAACTACTGCTGCGTGCAGTTGGTTTTCATCGCGCATTGGTGCTGTACAACCTTCGAGGTAACTCACGTAACTGCCTTCATCAGCAATGATCAATGTACGTTCAAACTGGCCTGTATTAGCGGCGTTAATTCTAAAATAAGTAGATAACTCCATAGGGCATCTTACTCCTTTAGGTATATAACAGAATGACCCGTCGCTAAATACGGCAGAGTTTAGTGCAGCAAAATAGTTATCAGTCTGTGGTACAACAGATCCGATGTATTTCTTTACTAGCTCGGGATGTTCTTTTATTGCTTCACTCATGGAGCAAAAAATAATCCCCAACTCGCTTAATTTTTCTTTAAAAGTTGTAGTTACGGAAACACTATCAATAACAGCATCTACAGCTACCCCTGTAAGCCTCTTTTGTTCATCCAGAGAAATTCCCAGCTTTTCAAAAGTAGCCCTTAATTCCGGGTCAATTTCGTCCAGGCTTTTAGGGTTCGCCTTTTGTTTAGGGGCTGAATAGTAAATGATATCCTGGTAATCAATTGCCGGATAGGATACATTCTGCCATTTAGGTTCCTCCATTTTTAGCCAGTGCCTGTATGCCTTAAGTCTCCACTCCAACATCCACTCCGGCTCATTCTTTTTTGCAGAAATGAAGCGAACAATGTCTTCGTTCAGACCTTTAGGAGCTGAATCCGACTCTATTTTAGTTTCAAATCCATACTTGTAATCAGAGTTGGTTAGCTCTTCCAGGATTTTTATATTTTCACTCATAGTGGCTTATTTAGAATAATTCTAAGGATATTGCAAAAATATAACATTTTATACAATTTAACGTTCAAATGCCTTCTTTTTTTTAGCTTATTCCCCGTTTAATTCTATTAATT
>DATCKK010000616.1:0-4293 GCA_036562325.1 Cytophagaceae bacterium
GGGATATATAGCAGATACATCACAAAAAGCCAGTGAGGAATACTTTCCCTCATACTTTAAACTGATGAATCAATTGGGAAAGGAGAGGGGGTGGCAACCTTTAACACGACAGGATTTTGAGTACATGCGATCTCCGCAAGGAGCATTGTTGGTTGGCAGTCCGCAGGAAGTGGTTGACAAAATTTTGTATGAACATGAGTTGTTTAATAATACAAGATTTCTGATTCAAATGAGTATAGGCACAATGCCTCATAAGCAAATTATGCGGTCAATAGAGTTGTTTGGTACTAAAGTGGCGCCGGAGGTAAGAAAAGCGTTGGCCTAGATTGAAAAAGACTGGTAGTTAATTAATAAAAAAGCTATCCTTAACAATAAGGATAGCTTTTTACATGTTTTGGGTATTTATTAATTACAGTTGCTGATAAACTTCCAAGGCCCCCAGATATCATTGATGTTTGGAGCTTCACCTAGAACCCACCATTTATTTTCGAATATTTTTCCCTGGTAGTGTACTCTGTTGCCGGGGGCTGCATATATTTTTGAAGCATCGTAAGCGGCTACATTGCCACAAGTGTTATTATTCGAAGATTTTACAGTAACAGATACTCCGGCAGAAGTTTTGCTGGCACCCAGGTTATCCGTAGCTTTTGCTGTAAGGGTGTATGAACCGGCGCTAAGATTGCTTATAGATAATGAATATGGTGTAGCGGTTCTTTCACCTACTTTGGTACCATTTACAAAGAACTCTACTCTGGAAACAATACCATCACTATCGGTAGCATTTGCCTGTATGGTAAATGAAGCAGGAGCATTTAAAGAAGTACCACTTATTGGAGAAGTAATACTTACTGATGGTGCCAGGTTAGTTGAGGTTCCTCCCGGATACATTGTTTTTATAATGTTTTTATCGCCTGTTGATAATGCATTTCTTTGAACGGTATAGGTAGAACCGTTTTTACGAGTGATGGTTGGCTGGCCATTTACAGAGAATGAATAAGGCCCATACATCATGATAGAGCCAAAGTCAAAGTTTTCGTGATCAAAGTAGGAACTGGAGCTGGCTTTATTGAAGTTATGCTCATAACCTGATTGTATGTTTTGATAATGAATGGTCACATGGTTATCGCGGTCGATACGTACTTGTTCGTGATGTAAGCCTAGTGCATGGCCAATTTCATGGATAATATTTCCTACAGAACAGCCATCGCCGATGTTAATGGTTTGTTTGCCACCTATCATTCCTACGTTGGAAGAGCAGCCTGATGAATTGACAAATTCACAATAGTTGGCCTGGTTGGTACGCTGAATGAATTTGATGTTCGTATTCGCTTGCCAATGCGCAATAGCGTCCAGTATTCGCTGTCTTTTAGCTGAGCTGATAGAGCTTCCGATGGTGTAATACAGGGTAGCATTGGGCCATCTCCCTGTTTTTTTCCCTACGCCTGTAGTTCTGGCGGCTGGATTTATCAGGTCTTCTTCGTTAAGGAGTATATCTCCCTGATAAACGTAAAAATTGTCAATTTTTTCTACCGGTACAGGTTCACCGTCAATGTATGCAGTCATAACAACTCCTTTTTTGCCCGGAAAAGCTAATTCCGTTTCCATGGAGGTAGAAGCTGGTTCTGGGGTTGCAACTTCTTTTTCGTTCTTACAAGAAAAAGCAAAAATTAAAATCGAAAATACTAGTCCTTGACTAATGATTTTTTTTAGTGTTTTCATCTGATTTTGTTTAGGTTGAATTCTTTGCATACTACACCAGTAATAGGAAAATATTACAATTTTTTTTACTTTTTTTTAGAGGATTCTGTTGAGGCTTAATTAAACACCCCAATTTTAGTTATTGAATGCCTTTTAAATTCAGATGTTAAACCAATCAGTGAAGTAAGATGGGTAAGAGAGGAGAGTAATTTTCAGATTATCTCAATAATGTTTTTAAATTACCAACTTCGCAGTAACTTCATTTTATGGAAACCCAAACAACGAATATTTACCGGAATATAATAAAAGAAATACGTCAAGCTGATCATATACTTATCACCTCTCATAAATCTCCTGATGGCGATTCTGTGGGGAGTTCCTTGGGCCTTTGGCATTTTATACAAAAGTTGGGTAAGAAAGTGTTTATTTGCCATCCTGATCCTGCGCCAGATTTTTTGGTATGGCTGGAAGGTGCAGGCAGTATACTTACGATGCAATGTCACAAGGAGCAGGTTGAGACTCATTTTCAGCAGGCCGATTTGATATTCTGCCTGGATTATAACGAGCCTGCCCGTCTGGGGGAAGAAATGCAGCCTTTGCTTGAAAAAGCAGTAGCTAAAAAGATTATGATAGACCACCACCTTAACCCACTCCCATTTGCCGATATAACAGTTTCAGAAACTTCGGTTTGTTCTACGGCTCAATTGATTTATGAGTTGATTGAACAGTCAGGCAATGGGAAACTTATAGATGGGCGGATAGGAACAGCATTATATCTGGGCATACTTACAGATACCGGGTCATTCCGGTTTCCTTCGGTACAACCTCGTACCCATGAGATTATTGCTAAATTACTTGAAGCAGGAGTTGTGCATCATCTGGTTCATGAAAATCTGAATGATAACAATACGGTTTCCCGTATGCGAATACAGGGGTATGCTATGAGTGAAAAGCTGGAGGTTTTAAACGATATGCCTGTCGCTATTATTCACATGACAGAAGAAGAATTAAAAAGATTTAATGCTCAAAAAGGAGATACGGAAGGTATTGCCAACATGGCTTTGACTATAAAAGGAATTAAAGCGGCTATTTTCCTTTCTGAAAAGGATGGAAAAGTGAAAATATCTTTTCGTTCCAAAGGGGATGACAACCCGGTAAATGGGCTGGCTGCTGAGCATTTTGGAGGAGGTGGGCACGCCAACGCATCGGGTGGTACCAGTAATTTATCGATGGCCGATACTATTAAGAAACTAAAAGAAGTATTGCCAGCCTATTTCGCCCGAAAAGATTGACTTTACCAATACAATGGATAAATAGATTGTTGGGTAATTTCCTTTTGTATTGTATAAATTATTCCTAAATGCTTACCTCCTCAGGCAATCAAGCCATTCATTCATCTGTTTGGCTTTTTCTTTTGATATATTTTTAAACTGTTTGTTTAACAAATCAGGGGAGTCTTCAATCGCTTTTAAGAGGTTTAGTCCCTTTTCAGTTATTTGTATATCTACAGCTCTGCGATCATCTTTATTAACTTTCCTCTCGATTAGTTTTTTCTCTTTTAGTTTGTCTGCAATTCGGGTAGCGTTTGATGATTTATCCAGCATCCTTTCAGTAATTTCCTGATTGCTATAACTATCAGGAAATCGGCCTCTTAAAATTCGTAATACATTGTATTGTTGGGGAGTTAAGCCAAAAGGTTTTAAACGTTGGCTGTTTATATTCATTAACCAACTACTGGTATATAAAATATTTACCAATAGTTTTTCATATTCATCTCTAAATGGCCTTTCTTGTTTTATTTCAGTTTCTAAACTTTTCATAATATATAAATGTACGAACAATAATTGTATAAACAAATATCCTATTCTAATAAAATGCCCGGATGATAATTTATATGAAATGGGATGTTTAAGTTGCTGAGGAAAGGTTATTGCAATAAGTTGAAAAAAGCCAGGGCTTACCAGAACTACCGTGCACTAATAAGCCCCAACAGATTGCTACTTAACTAACTACTAATCCACTACGTCTTCTGCTTTGTCGCCTGTTTTTTCAGCTGATTCTTCCAGTTTCCCAGATACATCAGTTTCCTCTTTTTTGACTTTTACCTCTTGTTTGGCCTGAGTATTCTTTTTATCTATGTCGCCCGGCTGGTTAAAAACTTCTTTAGTTACCTTATTATGTTTGATTTTATCTACTGTCCATTTAGCACCATTCTTGACTCCTTTGCCAGCTTCTTTGGCACCGTGACCAACTTTATTTGCAGCTTTGCCTATGGTAGATTTACCGTCTCCTGTTTTTTCCTTGTATTGGGTCTTAACTTCAACAGTGCCAGCATCTGTTTCTACAGTAGATTCCGATTTGGATTTAACAGATACTTCTCCTTGGTCCTGTGAATACTCATAACTCTTTTCTTCTTCAACTTTATCAGGAACCTGAGCATAAACTCCGAAACTGAAAATTCCTAAAATTCCCACTAATATCGCTTTCTTCATACCTTTTTAGTCTTTAGTTTCATAACAAGCAACAAAATAGAAAGAAGAAGAGTTTAAAAGTTCTCTAATGAATTGGCAGTAATTGGTTAGTGGAGTATTAATA
>DATCKK010000620.1:0-6365 GCA_036562325.1 Cytophagaceae bacterium
TAGATGTAGTATATAATGGGGCGAATGAAGAATATCGTCCTGTCAGCGAAAGCGAGCAGCAGGAGATAAGAAATAAATATACGGGAGGTGCTCCTTACTTCTTATTCGTAAGTACTATACATCAAAGAAAAAATGTAGCAAATCTTTTCAGGGCATTTGACTTGTTCAGAAAAAAAACTGCTTCTGCATATAAGCTGGTATTAGCCGGCCATAAGAAGTGGATGTCGGAAGAAATTACCAATGCCTATAACAACATGCAGTTTAAGGACGATGTCGTATTTCTTGGGAGAGTGCCTTCAGATGAGTTGAAAAAAGTGACGGGTTCTGCGCTTGCCATGACTTATGTATCCTTTTTCGAAGGATTTGGGGTGCCTGTTTTAGAGTCAATGTATTGCGATGTTCCGGTAATTACTTCTAATATTACTTCTATGCCTGAAGTAGCGGGTGATGCAGCTTTGCTGGCCGATCCTTTTTCTGTGGAATCCATAAGTGATGCCATGCTCAAGGTTTCGTCTGATGTGGCGTTAAGAAATAAATTAATAGAAAATGGAAGAGTTCAGAGACAGCAATTTACATGGGATAAGACAGCGGAAAGGCTGTGGCAAAGCATTGAAAATGTATGAAAAATCGAGTATTTTAGGCAGTGATCTTATATAATTATATATATTCCTGATACTTTTTTTATATTTTTGCTGTTGCTTTGAGAAAATTAAAGATACTTCAATTAACTAACCGGTTGCCATATCCGCTGAATGATGGCGGAAATATAGCTACCTACAATGTGACCAAATACTTGAATAAATTTGGTCATCAGGTTACCCTCGTGTCCCTGAATACTAAAAAACACTTTCATGACCCCAGTCCCTTGGGGCAGATAGCTACCATTCATACTACCAATATTGACACCACCATTACCCTGACAGGTATCATTAAAAGCTTTTTTAAAAAGACACCTTACAGTGTCGAAAGGTTTTACTCTGAAGATTTTAAAAAGCAACTTATTGATATACTTCAGAAAAATGAGTTTGATATTGTACAGGTTGAAGGAATTTATCTGGCTATTTACCTCAAAGTGATCAGGCAGCATTCTAATGCGAAAGTGGTGCTTCGCTCACACAATATTGAGCATCAGATATGGGAAAGGGTAGCCAAAAACGAAGCTAACCCGTTAAAAAAGATCTTTTTAAAAGATTTATATAAAAAGATCAAATTGTTTGAACTAAAGCATTTAAGAAAGTTTGACGGTATTATAGCCATTACGGAGAATGATGAGGAGTTTTACCGAAAAGCGGGCTTCAGGCATAAACTGGTTACAATAAATGCGGGTGTAGATCTGGATCTTTACCAGCCTTCTACTACCACTCCTATGAAAGGGTCGATTTGTTTTTTAGGAAGCCTGGAGTGGAAACCCAATTTACAGGGGCTTATGTGGTTTTTGGAGAAAGTGTGGCCGCATTTACTTGAAAAAAAGCCGGAATTGCAGTTTCATGTTGCCGGTAAAAATCCACCTCCATTTTTGAATAATCTGAAAATTCCCGGGGTGACATTTCATGGAATGGTTCCAAGTGCGATTGATTTTGTGAATAAATATCAGATTGTTGTTGTACCTTTACTATCCGGGGGAGGTATGCGGCTTAAAATAGTGGAGGCCATGGCTCTTGGAAAATGTATCGTGTCTACCTCCATCGGGGCAGAAGGGATAGATGTGCAGAACGGACACAACATAATTCTTGTTAATACTCCAGAAGATTTTATTTCCCAGATTTTATATTTATTGGAAAATGAGCAGGTTTTGGACAAAATCAGTCAAAATGCCTGCAATCATGCGAGAATTAAATATAACTGGGAATTACTGGTTAAAAATTTTGAAGCGTTTTATTACGAGCTTTTATGAAAATACTTATAGCTCTTTCACGGTTTCCCTATCCCACAGATAAAGGTGATAAGCTTCGTGCTTATTATCAGATAAGGGATCTGAGCCGTAATAATGAGTTATATGTAATATGTCTGACGGAGGAAATGCCTTCTGAAAAAGACAAGGAGCATATCCGCTCGTATTGTAAGCAACTGGAAATAATACCTCTTAATACGCTTTCCAAATACCTTAATCTTTTCTTTGGTATCTTTAACCGGCGTCCTTTCCAGGTCAACTACTTTCAATCTTCCCAGATGGAGAAAAAGATTGGGGAATTGCTGGAAAAAGAAGCTATAGACCTTTGTTATATCCAACTATTACGTTTGGTAAATAATGTGCCTTTCGGAAGAAAGACTACCTATTACCTGGACTATATGGATGCATTGTCCGAAGGAATGCGCAAAAGGCTAAGATATTCCAGATGGTTTGAAAAACCCCTGGTTAACTGGGAGTTTAAAAGATTAAGAAAGTTTGAAGAAGAGATTGCTTCCTACTTTGCCGGATACTCAATTATCAGTAAACCGGATGCAGAAGTATTTTCAGAGAAGATAAAGCAAAAAATCTCCATTATTCCCAATGGCGTGAATGAAGATTTTTTTGTTGATACAAGGAGCGCATTTGATACCAGAGAGTATGATGTCATTTTCACTGGAAACATGGGGTATCATCCTAATGTGCAGGCTTGTAAATATCTGGTGAATCAAATCCTTCCATTATTGCTGAAGAGATTTAAAAAAATTAAGATATGTCTTGCCGGCACATCTCCATCTCAGGAAGTGCTTGCCTTACAAGGCGAGCATGTGGTGGTAACCGGTTTTGTGGAAGATATTAAATCATGGCTGCTAAATTCAAAACTGTTTGTAGCCCCTTTGTTTTCCGGGTCAGGCTTACAAAACAAACTATTGGAGTCAATGGCAACAGGGCTTCCAACGCTTACTACTTCTTTGGCCAATAGTGCATTGAAAGCTGAAGAAGGAAAGCAAATTATCGTTTGTGATGATGCGGAAAGTTTTGCAGAAAATATTATTAACCTGCTGGAAAACGAAGAAAAGGCGGAGACGCTGGGGCTGGCAGGACAAGCATTTATAAAAGAAAACTACAATTGGAGTGCTTGCAATCAAAAACTGGAATCGGAACTACAGGATTGCTTAATGAAAATATCGTAAAGATATAAGTTAGTTCTCCCAATTACATTTACTATTATGGATACAAATACTAAACTAGATACCATAGAAGAAGCTATAGAGGCGATACGTAACAGAGAAGTTATTATTGTTGTGGATGATGAAGACAGGGAGAATGAAGGAGATTTCATTTGTGCTGCGGAATGCATTACGCCCGAAATAGTAAACTTTATGGCTACTCACGGCCGTGGGCTTATCTGTGCACCCTTGGTGGAAGATCGTTGCGAAGAGTTGGGCCTTGACCTGATGGTTGGCAAAAATACTGCTACCCACCATACGCCATTTACTGTTTCTGTAGATTTGCTGGGACATGGATGTACTACCGGTATTTCTGCTTCTGACCGGGCTAAGACCATTAAGGCACTGGTAGATAAAAATACCAAACCTGAAGACCTTGGCAGGCCAGGGCATATATTCCCGCTTAAAGCAAAAACAGGCGGAGTACTTCGCAGAACCGGCCACACAGAAGCTGCGATTGACTTTGCACGGCTTGCCGGATTCCAGCCTGCGGGAGTATTGGTAGAGATTATGAGTGAAGATGGATCGATGGCAAGGCTACCTGAACTTAGAAAAATAGCAGATAAGTTCAAGTTGAAGCTGGTGTCTATTAAAGATCTGATTGCTTATAGGTTGAAGCATGAAAGCCTTATCAAAAGAGAGGTAGGAGTGAAGATGCCTACAGAATACGGAGACTTTGATATGGTTGCGTTCAGACAGATCAATACTGATGAGATTCACTTAGCATTGATAAAAGGCAGTTGGGAAAAAGATGAGCCCGTAATGGTAAGGGTGCATTCATCCTGCATGACTGGAGATATTTTTGGTTCCTGTCGTTGTGACTGTGGGCCTCAATTACATGCTGCCATGCAGAAAGTAGAGAAAGAAGGTAAAGGCGTGATATTGTATATGAACCAGGAGGGAAGAGGTATAGGTTTATTGAATAAATTAAAAGCATATAAATTGCAAGAGCAGGGAAGAGATACGGTAGAAGCTAACCTTGAATTAGGTTTTAAAATGGATCAGCGGGACTATGGAGTAGGAGCGCAGATATTAAGAGACCTGGGGATAACAAAGTTAAGATTGATAACTAATAATCCGGTAAAACGTGCCGGCCTTATAGGATACGGTTTAGAGATCGTTGAGAATATACCTTTGGAAATTACGCCTAACGAGCATAATGAAAAATACCTGACTACGAAGAGGGATAAGATGGGGCATAATATTTTAAAAAAAATATCTAAGTAAATACACAATTAAGAGCAGGCATGGCAAAACCTTTAATATTAGTTTGTAATGATGATGGTATTACTTCTCATGGTATAAGAGCCTTGATTGAAGTAATGAGTGAGTTGGGAGAAGTGGTCATAGTAGCACCGGATAGCCCTCAATCCGGAATGGGGCATGCTATAACTATTGGTAATACCCTAAGACTGGATGAGACAGATATTCATAAAGGATATAAAGCATTTGAATGCTCGGGAACGCCTGCCGATTGTGTAAAATTGGCCAAGCATTATGTGTTAAAAGACAGAGTCCCTGATTTGGTAGTTAGCGGAATTAATCATGGAAGCAATTCTTCCATTAGTGTATTATATTCAGGAACTATGTCGGCGGCTATTGAGGCTGCTATAGAAGGACTGCCTGCTATAGGGTTTTCACTATGTGATTATTCTCCAAATGCAAGGCTTGATCATTGCAAGCCTTATGTAAAGATGATTGCAGAGCAGGTATTAAAATCAGGACTTCCGAAGGGAGTTGCTTTGAATGTTAATTTCCCTGCCTATTCTGAAAAGGGCTTAAACGGAATTAAAATATGCCGTCAGGCAAGAGCGAAGTGGCAGGAAAATTTTGAAGAAAGGCTGGATCCAAATAATCGCAGGTATTTCTGGATGAGCGGAAGTTTTGTAAATCACGATAAAGGGGATGATACAGATGAGTGGGCATTGGAAAATAATTATGTGTCCGTAGTGCCTTGTATGTTTGACCTCACCGCACATCATGCCATTGCTCAGTTATATGCCGATTGGGAAATAACAGTGAACAGAGGACAGTAACTGCTATTGTCCTCGACTGTATCGAGGATAGAGGTGAGGTTAGTAATTTAATCACTGTTCTTATAAACCCTCATTGTAAACCAGGACTGTTTAAGTCAACCGATCCCTAGAAATATGAGATATAAAAAGCCAAACCAGATTTTATTTGGTTTGGCTTTTTATATGGAGTAAACATTCTATAATCTGCGGCTTTAATTTAAAAGCTCATAATTCTTTAGGTTGTCTTACGGTTTGGTGTTCTGTACGCCCCAGCTAATATTACCAGTATTCAGGTTATAAGTCATTACACCATATCGATTGTTGCCTAACTCCCAATAATAAGACTTGGAGTATCGGTTGTCTTCTTCTACCGGTATTCTTTTGCCTTCACCCCATTTTTCAAGATAATATGTTCTTATTCCTTTATAAAGTCGATCACCTTTTTCAGTGTCTTGTTCTGAAACCAGATAATAGAAACTATATAAAGAATCATTCTTAAAGTTAAATTCCAGACTAGCTGTTTTACCCATGAGTTGAGAAGTAATAGAAGTTTCTGTTAGGCCCTGAGCAGCTAGTTCATCCATGTTGCCCTCAGGCCTTATGCCTTTTATGGATGGTATCTTTTCTTTCAGAGTTTTGAAGTTGACTCCTAAGTCTATCACTTCTGCGAATTCGAGGAAACTTTTATCTTCTGTATTTAAGCCTATCTCCACTCGTTCGGTAGTTTCAACTACCTCTTTCTTTTCTGGTTTCTTTACTTCCACCGGCTTTTCGATTGGAGGCATGCCTGTAGTATCGATCTTATTTGAATTTACTTCTTCTGTTTCTGACTCAGTACATCCTGCCGCTAATAACAATACCAAACCGAATAGTGTAAATAGTTTCTTCATTAGTACATTGAGTTTTTTTATTCTGTAATATTACTATGTCTATTTGCAAAAATAATTAATAAGGATCAACATCTGGAATGATTAAAGTATTTTTAAAGTCTTTCATACTACCTAACTTATTCATTTCCTCCCGAATAATTTTTTTAACTGTATTGCTGTTTACTTTATCTCTTTCCATTTTAATGAACACCTCCATCAGGTAATGGTTACGGATCTTATCAATTACCGGAGCTTCCGGGCCCAGTACACGCTTTCTGCCAAGCTTTTCCACTAAGGCCTGGCCAATAATTTGTGCTGCTTTGTGGGCTTTCTTTTTATCCGGGTCTTTCAAGGTGATTTTGAT
>DATCKK010000622.1:0-1576 GCA_036562325.1 Cytophagaceae bacterium
GATTAAGCCTATTATAGAAAGTTGGAATCTCGGATACAGATTTAAAGTATATAAACCTGTTGATTTTTCTATCTCACGAGAGGTTTTGCTTATAGCAGAACCTAGTGCGTAGTATTACAAGGGTATTCTAGCTTTATGAAGATGAGAGGGATATTATGCCAAAAATTTCTATATTAATACCTGTATACAATGCTGAAGAGTATATATCGCAATGCTTGGACAGTGTAGTAAATCAGACAATGAAAGATATTGAGATCATTTGTGTTTTGGATGGTGGCAAAGATGCTAGTGAAGATATATGTAGAACGTATGCTGACCGTGATAATAGGATCAGAATTGTTGACCACCAAAAAAATAAAGGTCTTCTAGTCGCTCGCAAGACAGGCGTTGATTTAGCAGAAGGCGAATTTATCATATTTCTTGACTCTGATGACTGGTTGGAAATTGATGCTTGCAGCCGTCTTTATGATCAGATTAAATTCAATAGGGTCGATATCTTGCAGTTTGGGTCTTATGTAGATGCTGAAGACAGTGTGCCTGAGCAAAGAGTTGCGGGGGTAAAGAAGCTTTTAGAACCTTTTATCGGAAAGCTTGATGGAGAAAAAGTTTTCGAAAGCGCATTTTTAGAGAGAAAATTTGGTTTTACGATTTGGAATAAAATATACAGAGCAGAACTTTGTAAAGAGGTTTACAATAGTTTCAGTGATGACGAAAACATTTATAAAGCGGAAGACTTATGTGCATTTTTTCGATTGGCATATTTTGCGAAATCGTATATCGGTATAGAGGACAAATTCTATCATTATCGGTTCGGTGCAGGTATAACGGGTAGAAACAAAATTGATCTTAAGACTCTTGATACTTATTGTCGTCAGGTAGATGTTTCAGAAAAATGTCGCCAATTCTTGATTGAACAGGGGACATTTACTAAGTATCGAGGCATATACGAACACCTTAAAAAGAGTCTCTTGAACGAATGCATAAACAATTGGTTTTCATATCTTGACGAAGAAGATAGTACAGAAGGATTTAAACTCCTTGTTAAGTATTGGGATGGTACAGATTTAGCTATAGCGTTGTCGCAGCGATGGTACTATGATTCAGTAATTATGCTTTCAGACAGGATTTATTCGCCGGATCTCTTGCCACGTACAGCTAGGAAAATAAATAGGATAGCCATATACTATCACAGATACTCCATGGGAGGTGTACAAAAGGTTATTTCTCTGCTAATGTTTGCCCTAAAGGCACAAGGCTACGAAGTATTGTTAATCACAGATGAAGAACCATCTGATACTGACTACCCTCTACCGGAGTCTGTCGAACGTGTGGTTATTCCTGGATCTAATAAGCCTAGCGAATATCCTATGCATGCGGTAGCTTTGAGAGATGCGCTTAACGCTTTTGGTGCTGATTTAGTTATTTATAACGCAACATCATCATGGAATGTCCTTTTTGATATTCTTGTTGTTAAATCCATGGGTATTCCTGTTGTACTCTACATACATGAATACTTTGGCGTGGGATTCAGATATCTCTATTATTTACCGATCAGAAAGATAAAAGTCTATAGATT
>DATCKK010000630.1:0-3705 GCA_036562325.1 Cytophagaceae bacterium
TTTAAACAGATGTACCTAAAAAATCAACCATATAAAAAATAACAGCAAAAAAGATAGCGTGTATCTCGCTATCTTTTTTATTGCCAATTATTCATTGCTTGTCTCGTAGTTCAGGAAGTCTCCTGATTCTTTTTTAAGGTCCTCTCTACTCACGCCATTTTTAACACCTATTACCAGTTTTCTCACCAAAACTCCTACAATAGCTTTTCTGAATCCTAATTTTTCCGCTAAATCAATCACCACATCCATTTCATCTTCATGGGCCATTCCGTCTTTCATCAACATTTCTACCAGGTCATACACTTGGTCAAATCGGGCAGAATCATTCTTAGGAATTTTAAATTTTATTGGTTTATCTGATTTTATGATTTTTTTAACTTTTTCTTTACTGAGGCCATTTCGCTCACCGATCTCAAAAATTAATCTTTTCTCACCAATAGAAAAGTTCCCATCCGATTTAGCTATAGCCACCAGGTTCGCTATATGGCTTTTAATTCCTTTTGTTTTTTTGCTTTCAAATAATTCCATAATGTATATTCAGTTATTTTCAAATACAAAGTAATAACAAAGTTTTGACAAAACATTAATAAAAAAATGCAGTTATCCATTTAGTGATATTCTTTGCTCTAATACTCCTATGATTTGCGCATTATTATAACAAGTCCTTAAATAAATCCAATTAATGGATACGTGAAAAAAGGCAATAAGTTGGTAATATTCCCAGAGCCTATTGCCTTTTTTAAAGTTATCAGTAGTAAGAAGTGACTATAAACTCCTCTATTTTAAAGCTATAGTTACCTCTGACCCAAATTTCAAATCATGACCTTATTATTATCGATTCAAAATTCGAAATTCCTACTTAAGTCCCAATTGCTTATTTCCCCAACCGAAATCCGATTCCCTGGTTTTTGGTCAATGATTCGTTGTCTGGATTGAATTCCTTTACGTCGTCAAAGGTAACCGTTTGCAATACTTCCGGTGTTCTCAGGTCAGGAGCCATAGCCGCCATTCGTAAATGTTGATTTTTCACTACTTCCTTGATCATCTTTCGTACCGACCGGGCATTGCCGAAGAATTTGTCTCTCTTATTATGAAGATAGTTCAAATAAAATTTAAGCTGCTCCTCTGCTTTTTCATCTGGTTGCAGGTTTTCATCATTCAGCATATCCAAAGCTATGGAATACAGGTCTTCTGCAGAGTAGTCTTTGAAATGAAGCATTTTATCAAACCTGGACTTTAAACCCGGATTCATTTCCAGGAAGGTATGCATATTATCGGTGTAGCCGGCTACAATTACCACAAATTTGCCCCGCTTATCTTCCATTTGCTTGAGCAATGTTTCAATGGCTTCTTTTCCGAAGTCGTTTTCTCCGCCCTGAGACAAGGCATACGCTTCATCGATAAAGAGGACACCACCTTCGGCCTTGTCAATAACTTCTTTGGTTTTTATTGCCGTCTGCCCGACAAACCCGGCCACCAGTCCCTGACGGTCGGTCTCAACCAGATGGCCACGTTCCAGTATTCCAAGGGCTTTATATATTTTCGCCACGATCCTGGCCACGGTTGTCTTTCCTGTACCCGGATTTCCGGTGAATACCGTGTGCAATGAGAATTTATGCAACACATCCTTTCCGGTCTCCCTGTAAAACCGCACCAGTTTCACCATTTCATGGATGTCGGTTTTTACTTCTGAAAGCCCCGTAAGTTTATTCAATTCGGTAAGAGCATCCGTTAACAGTGCCTCATCAATTTTAATATCCGGAAGTTCTCGCTTATCAGATTTGAATACACACTGCAAGTCTTCCAGTTCTATGGTTTTCAGTTCTTCCGAAGTAAGTTGATCAGGGCTTTTGGTTTTCATTAACCTCAGTCCCATATTCATTTTTGCTTCATCTACAATGGAAGTAACCAAACGTGCGTTACCAAAGCTGCGGTCTCTGCTTCTGTATGCTTCAGTAAGCTTTTCATACAAATACTTCTTTCCTTCTTCTGTGAATTGTACAAACCTTTGCTCCGCTATATACTCCGCAATTTGCAGCAACTCCTGAGGCAGATAATCCTCAAACTCAAAAAAGAGATTAAACCTTGATCGCAATCCCGGATTAGAATTTAAAAAGTGGTTCATCTCTTTGGGATAACCGGCTACAATAATGGCAATATCACCAGGCCCGTCAGACATTTCTTTCAGCAATACTTCTATTACTTCCTGCCCGAAATCCTGGCCGCTATCGCCTTCCCGCATTAGCGAGTATGCTTCGTCAATAAGCAATACGCCACCACGTGCCTTTTCGATAACCTCTTTGGTCTGTGGAGCCGTTTGCCCAATGTATTTTCCTACTAATTCGGCGCGTCCTACTTCCAGCACTTTTCCTTTAGACAATAAGCCCATTTTTTGATAAATCTGCCCCAGCAGTTTTGCTACGGTAGTTTTACCCGTACCAGGATTACCTGTAAACACAGAGTGCAGGCTTATTTTGTTACTTTCTTCAAATCCCTGCTCTTTGCGTAGAGCAAGAAACTTTAAGTAATGAGTATAGTCGGTGATCTTGTTTTTAATATCCGAGAGGCCTATCATGTCTCTCAAATTCTGCATTACATCTTCCAGCGAAAGTGTCGCAGCTTCGGTTTCTTCTGTTTTGGCAGGAGTAAGTTCAAATTTAGTGTGCAGTGGTGCTGTCCCTTCCAGAAACTCATCTCCTACTTCAAAAGGCACAACCGCTATCAACTGGTCCATAAAAACCACTTCCAGGGTATACTTATCATTGTACCATGTACCTTTTACTCCCGACCCCCAACCTGTGGAAAATGTTACCTTTTTATCTTCTTCTTTGATAAGTTTAAGCTCAACCGTATTTCCTTTTAACTGGCCTGCATCATTATAAAAATTAAAGAACAGCTCGCAGTACCATGACTTGGGTTGTAAATTATCAAAAGTAAATTCTACCCATACAAATTGGGTCTCTGCGGCATTGAACTTTGTTAAATACTTTCTTTCTTCTTTCTGTATTCCTTCGTTCGGGCCTTCGTAAAGCTTTACGGAATCTATGTTGAAATAAGGATTTACATCTTTTTCTACCAGCCCTCCGCTTTCCACATAAAACTTCCTGGTTCCAACTAATTCGCCATCTATGTAGGCTTCCCACTCATAATCTCCTCTCAGCCAAAATACTCCGGGCTCTTTATTGCCCCAACCTTCCCTGACAATTACAATATTCTGATCCTTGTTAATATCAAGCTCCTTCTCTATACTACACAACTGCCTTCGGTCATTGGGGCGAACTGAAAAGGCTTTCAGTATCACCTTGGCACTCCAGTCTTCTTCATCAAACTTTTTATTATAAAATGAAAGCTCTGCATATAGATAGGTGGTCTCTTTGTTGTCAAATACCCGTCTATACTTCTTAGTATTTCCCTCCATCGTTTCAGTGGAAGAGAATACTTTTAAATCTTTGAATTTGTACTTTTTTTCCAAAATTATCTACCCAGAAATTTGATGTTATAATCTGCTTAACTCTCTAATAATTATGAATTATTCCCACTATTAAACACGTCCACAAATTAAAAAATAATTTAACTCTACTTTGTCAGATTCTAAAATTGGCAAAAAATTATAAATTTGCAACAGTTAAGGGCTTACAACGAGAAAGCCCTTTTCAAAAAATAATAATAACAAAAAAAGGTATAACAATGAGAAAACATCAGGCC
>DATCKK010000636.1:0-8860 GCA_036562325.1 Cytophagaceae bacterium
CTGTCAGGCTTAGTAGTATAAGGCATAATATTTTTTTCATATACTAGAGGTTAGTTGTAAAATTTATAATGGTTTTTTATCTAAAACTGGTAATTTCCTCAGTATTTTCCAAAAATACCCACATTAAATTAAATAAATTTACCCACATGACAAATCGGTATTTGCACCCATTTTAAAGATAAAAAAATATAGATTTTTTATTATTTACCCTAATATCCTCCTTTAAACTTCCTTAAAAACCATTCTCCGGAGGCCAGAGCCAGGATTAAGAAAAATAACCAGGGTAGATTTACCACCTCCACTAATTCTTCATTGGTGTGAATTAATGTATTTAACTTTTTTTCTTTAATGAGACTTTCCACTTCCCCCACTTTGGATGCAGGAACAAAAGCTCCGTTAGTTTGGGAGGCAAGTAACCTTAATGTACCAAAATCCGCAGTGGTATTTAAAGCCTCTATAGCTAATTCTTTAACAGTAAATTCGCCATTAACAACTTCTGTCTTATTCCCTATCACAGTAGACCCGGTATATTTGTATATTCCTTCCTTTAATCCCTTCACTTCAAACATTGAATGGGTTTCACTATTCACAAATGAATAGGTTAAAGTCTTCCCTTCCTCATCTTTAATTTTCAGGTCTATTTTCTGCCCATAAATTTTCTCATATATGTCGTTATAAGTTTCGACTTCAAATAGCACCTGATCTCCTACAAAAAACTCGTTTGCTACAGGATAGCATCGAAACTTTCGCTTATCTTCCTTAGAAGAAAGGTATTGAATTAAATTACCGATCAGTTTATCAAAATTCTTTGTATCCTGAGTTTCTCTATACTCATGCATTCGCCATTCCCATATACCTTCTCCCGCGAGGACAGCTGTTTTACGTCCGGCATCAGCACTAACCATCAACAACGGCTTACCCGAAACAACACTCCCCACTTTTTGATACAGCACCACATCGCCATCTTTTTTAAATTTAAACTCTCCGTAAGGGACAGTCACAGGTGGTGAAACATTAACAGCTGTCTGTGATTCACTTTCAAACTTAAACTTTTGAAAATCTCCGTTATAAAATGGAGTTACATGGTCTTTTTGCCCTCGGGAAGTTATAGTCACCAAATCATTGATGGAGTTAAAGTAATTCAGGTTAGACTGATTACCCAATATATACCAGATAGCAGATGAAGATCCTATATATTTATCAAGAGTACTTTTAACTGTGTTATAATTATCCGGCAACTGATGGAAAATAACCAAATCGTACTTTTCTTCCTTCAACTCATTTAATCCCGGAATATAGGTATATACTTCATAATTTTCCTTTTTATCAATAGCGCTTTTGATAGCTTTTATATCAGGATGAGGAGTTAAAGCAATGATTAATACTTTTTCTTTATTATTAATGATATCGATATACGCATGCCCAACATTATTTTTTAAAGTAAACTCACCTTTCACCGGTACCACCTCTACTACATAATGCTGCATCCCCTGTTGTTCCGAACTAGTATAAAACTCCACTTCTGTAATATCATTATCACTATTTAATCTCACTACTTTTCTTTCAAGGACATTAGTCCCCTGCCTCAAAATCACCTGAAGGTTTTCACCTTTAAAACCCTTATTGTGGATCTCGGCTACTATGGGGAATTTATTTCCTGCAAAGGATAATTTATTATAGTAGAGTTGACGAAGGTTTATATCTTTTTTGGGAACAGAATCGCCTATTCCTACTGCGTAAACCGGAAAGTTATAATCTTTATAATGAGGGGCTACCCCCTGGTTATAAATACCATCGGACACTAGTACAACACCTGCCAAATTTCGGTTTTCATAATTATTTTTTACCCGGTCGAGCAAAGAACTAAGATTGGATGAATGAAAGTTAAAAGCTATGGCCTGAAGATCTGTTTTAGACTCCCCTTCCTCCAGCGAATGTATATCTATTTCCGCTCCTGCCTCCTGTACACTTTGAGCAACTCCGGCCAATTGTTGTTTAAATGTAGCCAGAAAGGAAGAGTCGCTGGTAAGTTCAATGGATTGGGAATTATCAATTGCAAAAACAATTACCGGCTTTTCAAAATAGTTCTTAAAGTATTTGACAAAAGGGCCCAGCAGCAGAAAACACAGAAGGCTGACCAAAATAAATCTAAGAGCAGCCAGCCAGTTGTTTACATTTCTGGACCAGGGATGATCTTTCTTATATAATACATAGGAATAAACAAAACCTACAGCGAAGCATAGGATGATAAACCATAATGAAAACTCTGTAAGTATTTTAAAACTATCCATTTGAAGAAAGATCATTCAAGGTGTATAAGTAGTGAGTACTAATAAACGAAAAATAAAGATTTATTATTACTCACCACTGCTTTTTCCGGGAAAGAGTTATGTTAACATACCTCCATCAACCTGAAGGACTTGGCCGGTAATATATTTTGAAAGGTCAGATCCTAAAAATACGGCTGCATCCGCCACTTCTTCTGCGCTTCCACCTCTCTTTAAAGGTATACCTTTCTTCCATTCTTCTACCTGAGCCTGATCCAATTGGCCAGTCATTTCTGTTTCTATAAATCCTGGTGCAATAGCATTGGACCTGATATTTCTGGAGCCCAATTCTAACGCTACTGATTTGGTAAATCCTATAATACCTGCTTTAGATGCCGCATAATTAGCCTGACCTGCATTTCCTCTTATACCTACAACGGAAGTAATGTTAATAATGGATCCATACTTCTGCTTCATTAATTGTTTAGTAGCAGCCTTGGTAAGATTAAAGACAGATTTCAAATTCACGTTTATTACTTCATCCCATTGCTGTTCAGACATTCTCATTAATAATCCATCACGGGTAATACCTGCATTGTTCACCAATACATCAATGGTTCCAAACTCCGCTATCACTGAGTTAACCAACTCTTCAGCAGATGTATAAATGGATGCATCAGAGCGATATCCTTTTGCTTTTACACCAAGTTCCTGAAGTTCTTTTTCCAGTGCCTGGCCTTTTTCAACACTTGAAAGATAAGTGAAGGCAACATTTGCTCCTTCCTGAGCAAATCTTGTAGCAATAGCACGTCCAATACCTTTGGATGCTCCTGTTACCAATACATTTTTTCCCTGCAGTAATTTCATTGTTATTTTATTCTAGATTTTAACCGGCTCAAAAATAGAAATTTTAAGATATAATTAAAATTACTGTGAAACAGGCATTAAGATTTTTTGCACTACTCCATTTTTCATAATTAAATTTTTCACCTGCAATATGAATATTTTCTTCCGTAACTACTCTTTCTTTCAGCCACTCAGTAAAAAGCAACCACAATTACTCATCTCTCAATTAGAAGTTTCGTAGCCGATGGCAATAAACTCAACATCAGGTTTACCGGACTCTTTTTGATTAATCTTATGCTAAATTTTTGACCTATTCAAACTTAGAGTTTTAAAATTCTAAGAGCTGGTTTGAAAAATTTACTTGGATTTTTTTATAAGGCTAAATAGTTTAAATTTGTCGCGGATTATTTAAATAAGAACTCTATGTCCGCAAAATACGATGTTATTGTTATCGGTGCCGGCCCAGGTGGTTACGTTGCTGCTATAAGAGCTGCTCAATTAGGATTTAAAGTAGGTGTAGTAGAAAAATCCGAACTGGGAGGTATTTGTTTAAATTGGGGATGTATCCCAACAAAAGCCTTATTAAAAAGTGCTCAGGTATTCGAATATATAAAGCATGCCAAAGATTATGGAATCAATGTAGAAAAATCGTCGGTTGATTTTGCATCCGTTGTAAAAAGAAGCCGTGACGTAGCTGCAGGCATGAACAAAGGTATTCAATTTTTATTCCGTAAGAATAAAATAGACCATATTGCAGGTTTCGGAAAGCTGCTTGGCAACAAAAAAGTAGAAGTTACCACTGCTGATGGAAAAAAAGAAGTTTATACTGCCGACCATATCATAGTAGCAACAGGAGCAAGAGCCCGTGAGTTACCTAACCTTAAAATAGATGGGCAAAAAATCATCGAATATAGAAAGGCTATGACTCTGGAAAAACTTCCTGAAAGTATGGTAGTGGTAGGTTCCGGAGCTATAGGTGTGGAGTTTGCATACTTCTACAACGCGATGGGAACTAAAGTAACTATCGTAGAGTTTATGCCAAACATTGTTCCTGTAGAAGACGAAGATATTTCTAAACAATTAGAGAAAGAATTCAAAAAAGCAGGTATCACGGTAATGACAAACTCTTCCGTGGAGTCTGTAAACACTTCCGGACCAAAGTGCAAAGTAAATATAAAAACATCTTCCGGTCAGGAAACCATCGAGTGCGACGTAGTGCTTTCTGCTGTTGGTATAGCAACCAATATTGAAGGAATTGGCCTTGAGGATATAGGTGTAGCAACAGACAAAGGACGAGTGCTGGTAGATGATTACTACAGAACTAATATTCCCGGCGTTTATGCCATCGGTGATATCGTTAAAGGCCCGGCGCTGGCTCACGTTGCTTCTGCTGAAGGTATTATATGTGTAGAGAAGATCGCCGGACACAATCCTGAACCATTAAACTATGGTAATATTCCGGGTTGTACTTATTGCACTCCTGAAATAGCTTCTGTGGGGCTTACAGAAAAGCAAGCCAAAGAAAAAGGATATGAAATCAAAGTTGGTAAGTTCCCATTTACCGCTTTAGGAAAAGCAAGCGCAGCAGGTGCTAAAGAAGGTTTTGTAAAAGTAATCTTTGATGCTAAATACGGAGAGTGGCTTGGTGCACACATGATTGGGGCAAATGTTACAGAAATGATTGCAGAAGTAGTAGTTGCCAGAAAACTGGAGACTACAGGCCATGAAATAATTAAAGCCGTACACCCACATCCTACCATGTCAGAAGCGATAATGGAAGCTACTGCGGCCGCATACGGAGAAGTGATTCACATTTAATATTTATAGTTATATACCAATTTCAAAAGCCCTTCCAATGGTGGGGCTTTTTTATTCCTTAAACATTACCCAAAGCCATTAATATTGAATTTACTTCAACCTCTATAGGAAAGAATAAAACACTTAATTAAGTTAGTGGTAATAGTAATAGTTTTTAATTAATTTTAGTTTGAAGTATTCAGCATAGGTGGAATAATTATGACGCAAGTTAAATCTGTTTTAGTGACCGGAGGAGCTGGTTATATTGGTTCACATACGGTACGATTACTGGTAAAATCCGGCTATAAAATAGTAGTTTTAGATAATCTGGTATTCGGCCATCAAGAGGCTATCGTTGACAAAGAGGTAACTTTAATAAAGGGCGATATTGGAGACAAATCTCTGCTGGAAACTCTATTTTCAGAGCACCGGTTTGATGCCGTAATGCATTTTGCCGCTTACGCCTACGTTGGTGAATCAGTTCAAAATCCTGCTAAATATTATTTTAATAATGTTTGCTCCCCTTTGGTGCTGCTTGATGTTATGAGAAAACATCAATGCAATAACTTTATATTTTCATCCACCTGCGCCACCTATGGTAATCCTGTTTATACTCCTATAGATGAAAATCACCCACAAAACCCTATTAATCCTTATGGGCAAAGCAAATATATGCTGGAGCTAATTCTAAAGGATTATAATAAGGCTTACGGATTAAATTATGTATTCTTAAGATACTTCAATGCATCCGGAGCATCTGAAGATGGAGTTATTGGTGAAGATCATGATCCGGAGACACACTTAATTCCGCTTATTCTTGATGCCGCTAAGGGGGAAAGAGCCAATATCACTGTATTCGGAACCGATTACGATACTCCGGATGGCACCTGCATCAGAGATTATATTCATATACTTGATTTAGGGAAAGCTCATATTAAAGCACTGGAATACCTTATCAATGGAGGTAAATCTATCGCTTGTAATTTAGGAACAGGAAAAGGAGCCTCCGTAAAAGAAGTTATCACCATTGCAGAAGAGGTAACCGGTAAAAAAATACCGGTAGTATATGGCGAAAGAAGGCCGGGTGATCCTTCCGAACTAGTTGCCAATCCCGCGCTTGCCAAGCAGGTACTTGGATGGGAGGCAGAATATAAAGATCTGAAGGAAATCATTAAAACAGCATGGGCATGGGCAAACGGGCCACGCAAAGGAAGATTTGCCCCCAAAAGTACTGAAACAGCTATAAAATAAGTTTCTTCATTAAAGTCAGAAACACCTAAAGAGTCCTGACAGATTTTGAAAATCTGTCAGGACTCACATCTTACGCACACAAGGGCTATAACACTAAAAAAATTTAGTTTCTTTTACCCAGGTTCTTACTGCTCACCAGATATACCCCTGAAAAAATTAGCAAGGAATAAAAGCCCCTTTCCCAACTAAAATAATCCTTACCCAATACAACAGCTATAATAGTTGCCAATACAGGCTGTAGATAAATATAAATCCCGGCTATGGAAGGATTTACATATTGCAGGACAGCAACATTTAAATAATAGGCAATAATCGTTGGAAACACTATAATAAAAACCAGTGACCACCATACTGTGGAATTGACAGAAGGCCAATCAATATAGAACGCAGATGTTGCTGAGAAAGGCAAAACCATTATTAATCCTAACACAAACATCCATTTAACAATCGTCAATGGATGATACTTATCCATTATTGGCTTTACCAGCACAAGAAAAACACTGTAAGAAGCGGCATTAAGCATTACTAATATATCTCCCAGAAAAAAGCTTTCTGTTGTTTCCTTATTTATCAATAATAATATTGCTCCGGTAGCACCAAGTACAATTCCTATTATTTTATAATAGGTTATTTTTTCTTTAATTAATATGGATGAAAAAATCAGTACCAGAATAGGTGAACTCGTCATCATCAGAGAAGCATTAATAGGGGTAGTAAGATTTAATCCCTCATAAAATAAAAGTTGATTTAAGGTTACTCCTGTTAAAGCACAAAGCATAAGCCGAACAAAATCTTTTCGATTTTCTATTTTTTCTTTTACTAATAAAAAATGTATAAGCGTAAATACGGTTGCTGCCGCCACTCCCCTAATTAAAATAACAGCAGAAGGGTTAATGGGATCAGGCATTACATTTTTGGCAATGCTGTATTGAAAGCCGGCAATTAGCGCTGTAAAAACCAGGATCAAATGGGAACGAAGCTTGCCACTCATTCAGGATAATATCTTTCTTATGTTGTTCAATTTTATATTTGAAATTGCAAAGAAGATTTGATATTAATTCTTTCTTAAGAATATTTTTTTCTCTAAAATGTTAAGTCAAGAAACTGAGCATAACCCATTATTTGTAATCAGTTTTCTAACTCTTTGAACCTGTTTATGTATTTATAAATTTCTGGTCTACGTATCAGAATAAAGGTTTATTTTACTATAATGCTTAATTAAAAAACCAATAAAGAAAAGGAGATGTATTCAGCAAACGAACCATTGGCAGAAAGAATCAGGCCCACTTCTCTTGACACATTTATCGGGCAGGAACATCTGGTTGGGCCTAAAGGGATTATCAGAAGAGCGATCGATGCAGGTAGTATCCCTTCCATGATTTTATGGGGGCCTCCGGGGGTAGGTAAAACTACTTTAGCCAATATTATTGCCAATAGTGTAAAAGCTCCTTTCTTTGTTTTAAGCGCTATAAGCTCTGGTGTAAAAGAAGTACGAGAAGTAATTGAAAAAGCAAAGACACGCGCTAAAACGATTTTATTCATAGATGAAATCCACCGCTTTAGCAAAGCTCAACAAGATGCTTTATTAGGGGCTGTAGAAAAAGGGATAATTACATTAATCGGAGCAACCACTGAAAATCCTTCTTTTGAGGTTATTTCTGCGCTTCAATCAAGATGTCAGGTATATACATTAAAACCGCTGGAAAAAAATGATCTGATAAATTTGTTAGAAAGAGCAATATCCACCGATGTTGAACTGAGAAAAAAAAACATCTCCCTGGCTGAAACAGAAGTACTACTAAATCTCTCCGGAGGAGATGCAAGAAAACTGCTAAACCTATTTGAGCTTGTAATTGAATCAGTCAATGAAGACACTATAGAAGTGACAGATGAACTTGTCATGCAGGTAGCCCAAAGAAAAGTCGCAATGTATGACAAGAAAGGGGAAATGCATTATGATATCATCTCTGCCTTCATTAAATCTATTCGTGGAAGCGATCCTAACGGCGCGGTATATTGGCTGGCAAGAATGATTGAAGGGGGTGAAGATGTAAAGTTTATTGCCCGAAGGATGGTTATACTTGCTTCCGAAGACATAGGCAATGCCAACCCTACTGCGTTAGTTATGGCCACAACCTGCTTCCAATCGGTTAATATGATAGGTTATCCCGAGGCCAGAATTATTCTTTCTCAAACAGCTACTTATCTTGCCGCTTCCCCCAAAAGCAATGCTGCTTATATGGCAATAAACAAAGCACAGGAACTTGTACGAAAATATGGAGACTTGCCGGTTCCTATGCACATCCGAAATGCTCCTACCAAACTGATGAAAGACCTGGGGTATGGTGCGGAGTACAAATATTCACATGACTATGACAACAACTTTGTTGCACAGGAATATTTACCGGACAGAATTAAAAATACTCTGTTATACGATCCGGGAAACAATGCCCGGGAAAATGAACTGAGGACAAGGCTAAAAAAATTATGGAAAGATAAGTATGGATATTAAGGAGTACTAAGTTTTAAGTTATTAGTAATAATAATATAATTAAAAAAGCCCCTTACGGGGCTTTTTTAATTATATCTCATCAGTTGGCTTTTCTGCTTTCTTCTTCTTCACTTTAAACTGAAGGCTTTCACTCTTACCATCGTGGTCGGCAAGGATGACATCGCCCTGACTCACTTCACCTTTTAAG
>DATCKK010000647.1:0-1818 GCA_036562325.1 Cytophagaceae bacterium
AAGATAGTCTATCGCTAGTGCGGTTTCCTTGCTTATGCAGGATATAGCAGGCCACTTATCAATATATTGGCTTTTTACTTTCTCAAATATAGCGCCAAGTGTAAATTTAGGATTAGGCATCAGGCCGTTTTCTGCGAAAGAATATGCGTCGTTATTTGTAACAATAATATGGTCATGCAAATTTACCTGGACTGCATACAGTGCATTTGCGACACGCTGCGTAGATACAATATCATCATTGGATGGTGTAACATCGCCACTGGGATGATTATGTGAAACAATAACGGACTTAGCGTCATATAACAAAGCTTCTTTAGCTATCTCTCTAGGATAAACCGCAGACATATTTACAGTGCCCTGGGTCAGAACAGTGGTTGCGATCACGTTGTTTTTATTATCAAGAAAGGCACAAACCATTCTTTCTTTATCATTTTTCTCCGTAAATATGGCTCTGAAATAATTCTTTGCATCATCAGCGCTCTTGATTGTGTACTGTGCAGTATGCTCCTTAAGGGCGTTGTATAAGCCAAAAAGTTCCTTAAGCTCTCTAATTTTATCAAGTTGCGATTTAGTAATATCCAAAGAAGCAGGATGTTCAAAAATATTATTTATACGGTTATTCAGCAGATATTTATCAATTTTGCTCTTACTTATGCCGGTATATTTCGAGAGAAGGTCCGCAAAACGCATTATATCAAGCTTATACTGATTCATCATAATCAGCCCCTATGCTGTGTAAAATAATGCTTATCTCATTCAGCCGATCGGCCTTATCTGAATCGAGGCCCAGAGAAAATGGATTGTTCAAAACAGCCTCAATCCCGAAGTTAGAAATCAAAATGCTAAGAGCATCCTTATTTATACCAGTATAATTGCCGATAATGGCCGACATCCTTTCAACTTCATCTTTCTTCATCGTATCAATATTGATCATAACGAGGCCTCCATAGCAGCGCTTATTGCTTTTTCTTTCATATTCCTGGCTGCTTCACGCCGTGCCTGCAATTGAGCATGCTTTATATCGTCCACTATTTCTTTAACCAGATTGAACTCATCCATATCTGCATTTTCGTTTCCGAGTTCAATGTTTTTACCCAGGGCTTTATACATGTTTTTGATATCTTTTATCGTCAACGTACTTCCGTGTGCTTTATTGAGGTCGTTTATCAGCATTGCCGTTCTTTCCGAAATGTGCTTGATGGCCGGGAACTCACTTTTGTATAAATTGACGATTTCATCGTAAACCTGTTTTGCAGATATATTTTTTTCATTCTCGGCAACCAGGTCCTTTTCCTGGGTCAGTTCATTAAGCGCTTTTTCAAGCCCCTCGATAATCTTGTTTGCTGTATTCTGTATCAGGTCAAGAGATTGTTTTAGTTCTTTTAAGTCCTTTCCGCTGCTCCAGGTTGCAAGATATTCGAAGCTGTACTGGCTTGTATCGATCCCGAATCGGTTTGATACTATGAAAGCAACACTTTCGGCCTGTACTTCCTTCGTGGCCGTGTCAAGCATGGCTGCTTCATTCGTATTGTGCAGCATAGAATGAGCAAGCTCATGAATGAGCGTTTTCACTGTCTGATCAGGCGACATGCCGGCTTTAACTGCAATGATATTTTCCATTGCACTGTAATAACCCTTAGCACCGGTGCTCATATCTTTTTCGACGATCGGCACTTGAGATATGCGCTTAATTGCTTGTATGAGTATTGCGGCATTATCGCTATGGCCGGTCAGTTCCCGGCACAATTCAGGCAGAGGCTTACCTTCTGTCTGCTTTACATCAAAAACATTAACAACCTTAAATTTCAGCCCTTCGAC
>DATCKK010000649.1:0-2273 GCA_036562325.1 Cytophagaceae bacterium
TGTAGGAGCTATTATTGGTATGTTTTTAGGAATTGGCTGGCAAGTGTATCAGACTAAAAAATACAAGAGCACTGTGGATTAATTTATTGGGAAGTTTATCCTGTGTTGTGAAATCTCAAATTCCATAAAAGCAAATTTCTAATAAACTACAAGACCCAAATCTCAAAAGGTTAAAACCTTTGCCAAACTGCTTGTTATTCTTTGGAACTTATTTGAGAGTTATAGCTAGTATATTGTGATTTCCTGGGAACTTATAAGTCAAACGCCTTCCTAGGAAAATTGCCTAAATGTGTTCCATTCATAACTCAAAAATTCATAATTGAATTACATTTGCCAGCTTGTACTAAGGCACATTGGAAGATAATTACTAACTTCGTGAAAAAAAGAAATTGCATTGAAAGAAGAAGCAAAAGTTAGTGGTAACCTGTTTGATTTGCAGATATTAAAAAGGTTGTATGGTTTTGTAAAACCTTATTCAGGGCTTTTTTATCTGTTGGTATTTCTTACCCTTGCCGGAGCTGTACTTGGCCCACTTAAGCCAAAGCTTGTTCAGTATACCATTGATGAAATGATCATTAAGGGGAATATCAGCGGGCTTTTTGTGATGGTAGCTGTTTTGCTGGGGTTGCTGTTGCTACACTCTATTGTCGAATATTTTGATACTTATATCGCCGGGTTGCTTGGGCAAAATGTAATTAAGGATATTCGGGTGAAGCTGTTTGCCCACCTAATGAAATTCAAATTACGGTTTTACGATAAAACTCCCATAGGAAGACTGGTTACTCGTAATGTTTCTGATGTTCAAACTCTGAACAATGTATTTAGTGAGGGTTTGGCGAATATCATCGGAGACATACTTCAACTAATAGTTATACTTGGAATTATGTTATGGACAGACTGGAGGTTAACATTATATAGCCTGAGTATGTTGCCTGTCCTGCTGATCAGTACTTATATTTTCAAAGAAAAGATTAAAGTGTCCTTCAATGATGTACGGGTTGCAGTAGCCAACTTAAATACCTTTGTGCAGGAACATATTACAGGAATGAATGTCGTTCAGATATTCAACAGTGAAGAGAGGGAATACAACAAGTTCAAATCCATCAACGAGCAACACAAGCAAGCTAATTTACGGTCAGTGCTTTATTATAGCATTTACTTTCCGGTGGCAGAGTTAATTGGCGCTGTCGGACTCGGCCTTTTGGTCTGGTATGGCGCAAATGCCGTCTTAAAAGAGATGACTACCATAGGTACGCTTATCTCTTTTATAATGTATATATCTATGTTTTTCAGGCCTATTCGAATGATTGCCGACCGCTTCAATACGTTACAGTTGGGAATAGTAAGTTCCGACAGGATTTTTAAGCTGTTGGACAGTGATGAATATGTAGAGTCGGGTGGAAGTTACCGGCCCGAAGAGGTGAAGGGTGAGGTTAAGTTTGAAAATGTCTGGTTTGCTTACGAAGACGAAAACTATGTTCTGAAGGATATTTCCTTTGAAGTAAAACAGGGGCAGGCTTTAGCATTGGTGGGTGCCACCGGAGCCGGTAAGTCTTCTGTCATCAATCTTCTTAGCCGGTTTTATGATATTAATAAAGGCAGTATTTTAGTGGATGGCAGGGATATAAGAGAGTATGATAGTGATTTTCTGCGAAGTAAGATAGGAGTGGTGTTGCAGGATGTATTCCTTTTTTCAGATACTATCAGAAATAACATCACCCTTAATAACCCGTCCATATCAGAGGAAAAGATTTGGGAAGCAGCAGAACTGGTTGGCGCAAGAAAGTTTATTGAACGTCTTCCCGGCGGTTTGGAATACAATGTGATGGAAAGAGGAGGCACTTTGTCTGTTGGGCAAAGGCAGTTGATCTCTTTTATCCGAACGCTTGTTTATGATCCTAAAATCATCGTGTTGGATGAAGCTACTTCCTCCATAGATACAGAGACAGAAGAACTGGTGCAGCAGGCGATGGAAACGTTAATGTCGGGGAGGACTTCTATCGTAATCGCTCACAGGCTATCCACAATAGAAAAGGCAGACAGGATATTGGTACTGGACAAGGGGACAATCAAAGAAATGGGGACGCACGAAGAACTGTTAAAACAAAATGGTTTGTATGCACAGCTAAATAGGCTGCAGTATAAAAAACACGCTTAAAGAAATTGTGGATAACTTTTTAAATCCTTTGGTATGCTTTAAAATCAGGGCAAAGCGTTTGAGCATTAATTGAATTACCAACTGAAACTGTTGGTAGGAGAGGGGTAGAGAAGAG
>DATCKK010000652.1:0-15194 GCA_036562325.1 Cytophagaceae bacterium
TAGATAAAGCAGAAAACGAAGGCCCTATGACTGATTTGTGGAACTTTACTCTTAAATGAAAAATAAAAACATAACATATCTGCTGGGAGTAACGGTGCTTGTGATCTGGGGAATCGTATTTTACCGGATATTTAACGGGCTGTCAACAGATAATACCATCATAAGTGCACCTGTAAGGGAGGTAGTGGAATTCAGTGATGAAATTATTTTGGACTCCTTTACTTTAATTGCTAACTATCGGGATCCTTTTTTGGGAGCATGGGGTCATACCCGAAATAATGTAGAACGTCCGGTAAATTATGCGACCACAAAGGTAAGCAAAGTGAAGAAGGAAGAACCGGTTGTTAAAGAGCCGGAAATACCGATGGATTGGAGTTTTATCAGCTATGATGGTATTGTTAAAAATCCTAAGACCAATAAGAATGTAATACTGTTGTCAGTGAATGGAAGACAATATATGGCTTCTGAAAACGAAACAGTGGATGGGGTTACAATTATTAAATATTTTACTGATTCAATTAAAGTGAGCTATCAGGGTAAAACCCACAGTATTCGCCGATAGCTCTTATATACAAATCAACCTTGGATATGAAGTTAGCATCTGCAATAATAGTGAGTCTGGTATCGGTAATATTTATTATCGAAGGTAGTGCCCAGAGAATTAAAATGCCTGAGAACAACAGGGCCATTATTAATTATGTAGACCATACAGCCTATATTCACTTTTACAGAGGAGATAAAACCATTTCTGCAAAAAGTAAATTGTATTATTATTGGTTCAGTGCGAACGATATTAAAAAGACTCGTGGCGGATTTGAAGGTAAATTGCTACATGGAAGTTACAGTGATTTTTATATTAACAAAAACCTGAAAGAAAAAGGGCAGTTTAAATATGGCGTTAAAACCGGGGTGTGGAAGTCATGGTATTTAAACGGTGAATATAAGGAAGTAGTAAGGTATCGGAGAGGTATGAAAAGGGGGAAGTTTAAAGAATACAATGAAGATGGCGTTTTGGTAAAAAAAGGAAAATATAAAAAAGACAAGCTTCATGGTAAAGTTTTGCTGTATACAGGGAATGAGAAACCTGAAAAGGTAAGGTATAAGAAAGGTTTGTTGATTGAGGAAGAGGTGAAAGAAAAGAAAGCGAGAAAAAAATCTAAAGAAAATAACGAAGAACAGGCTGGCCAGGTTGAGCAGGAAAGAAGTGAAAAGGGAGAGAAAAAGAGGTTGGGAAAGAATAAGAAAAAGGGTAAAGATGTGGAGATAGAAGAAGGTAAGCCCGATAATTCCGATTCTAAAAAAGAAAAGAAACAAGGCAATAAGGAGAACAAAGAAAAAAAGAAAAAAGATAAATCGGAAGACGAGATTAAGATTCGTAAAATGTATAAAGTCTTTCCTTTGCCTAAAAAAGAGGATGAAAAACAAATATAATCATAATGGTCAGAGCGAATGCTTTGTTTATCGTTGTCGTTATCTCTCTGATTATAGGTATACTTACCAGTAGTCTTATACTCATTGCCTATCATTATAGATTACAGATATCTGATTCGTTACTGTATAAAAGATTAGAACTTAATGCCAATTCGGGTATTAATCTTTTATTATCTGACTATCCCCTCCCTTATGATGAACCGAAGTGGGTTGATTTATTCAAAGAAGAAACAGATTCCATTCTGATAAAAAAATCTCGTTGGGGAGTGTTTGAAGTTGGAGTGGTAAAAGCAAGTTTGGGTAAAAGTAAAGTGGTAAAAGCCATTGAATATGGTTATAAACCGGACAGGGTTTCAGGAGGAGCCTTATACCTGGTAGATCAGAATAGGCCGTTATCACTATGCGGTAAAACCATATTAAGAGGGACGTGTTATTTGCCGGAAGCCGGAGTGAAAAGAGCTTATATAGAGGGGCAGAGTTTTGAAGGAGATAAGTTGGTTCATGGAAAAACAGAAAGAAGCAAAACATCGTTGCCTCCTTTGAATCCTGAGGTGCAAAAGTATGTAGTTGCCTTAACGGAAAATCCCGGAGCTTCTGGTATTCAATTGAAAGAGATTGACTGGCAGGAACAGGATTCTATAATTAATTCATTTCTTGATTCTACCAGCTTTATTCATTCTTCTTCACGCTTAAATATTTCCGGTAAAGTAATTAAGGGTAATGTTATTATTTATTCTTCCAGCCAGGTAGAATTGTCTGCGGATAATTTCATAAAAGATGCATTGGTCATTGCTCCCTCCATTATAGTTAAAAGAGGTTTTACAGGTAGTGTGCAATTATTTGGAACAGACTCAATTATTATTGAAGAAGAAGTGAGGCTTACTTATCCTTCTGTAGTTTCATTGGTTAAAAAAGATTTTAAAGTTACCCAGCCATTTATTCGAATCGGTTCAAAGGCAGAAGTAACAGGGTTGGTGGTTGCTTTTCAACAAGTGTTTGATTTAAAGCAAACATTGATTGATCTGAGAAGAGAAGCTAAGGTGGAAGGGCAGGTCTATGCAGATGGTTTCCTTGACTTAAAGGGAATTGTACATGGAAGTGTTGCTTGTAATAAGTTTACATTAAGAACACATTCTTCTACTTATGAAAACCATTTATTAAATGCGGTAATAGATCAAACCCAATTATCTACTCATTATGTTGGGTCAAGCCTGGTTAAAAGTGAAAAGGTAAAGAAGATAATAAAATATCTGGAGTAAAAAAGGTTAAAGTATTCCTTGTATTAAACTATAGTTGATGTTGAAATTTAATAAAAAATATCAATTGCCTGAAGCAAAGACTGAAAGTATAAGAGTATTAAAGTTTAATGCTTCTACTTTATTGGAAGTAGTAGTAGCTATGGTGTTAATTATGGTAGTATTTGGGATAGGTTTAATGTCTTATATGAATATTATGAAAAGCTCCTATAACTTTCAAAAGTTGAGAGCCAGTCAGGAGACAGAGCGAATAGCAACAGCAACTAAAAAGGAGAAAACTTTTGTTGATCAGGCCTATGAGACGGAAACGGTAAGCTATTATAAGAGTATTAAAAAATATGAGGGACAAAGTAATTTGATATTGCTTGAAGTGGAGGCTGTAGATAGAAGTAATCAACAACTGGCATTAAGACGTGAATTGATTTTGCTGGACGATGAATAAGTTGAAAGCATATACGGTGATGGAAATGATAGTAGTAATGCTTCTGGGAGGTATTGTTATCAGTATTGCATTTACAAGTTTTCGTATATTGTCCACTCAGTACAATCATTATCAGAAAAGCAACGGTGAAATAGCGGACATAGCACTTTTGAATAAACTAATGTCCAGAGATATATCAGAAGCTGAAATGTTGGTTCGGACTTATGATGGATTTGAATGCCGGGGAGGCAGAAGGAGGGTGGTTTATCAGTTGGACGGCCATTATCTACTTAGACATTATCTTATAACTGATACTTTTCCAATAAAGCCTTTGGAAGTCAAATTTAGTTTTCTTGGCCAGCCACAGGAAATACCGGAATACCCCATTGACCAATTCGAATTTAGTGGAGGTGTTGGGGATGAAGTGCTTTTTTTCTCATTTCAGAAATTATATGGAGCTGATATATTAATGGAATATCAGTCCAGATAACAGATTTATTATGGCAATAGATATAAGTAAAATCAAGACTAATCAACGCAAGCAACAAGTTCAAAATAAGGAGAAATCCTCTTCATCAGTTCTTGATTTTTTAAATAAAGACATATCTCTGTTTGGAACCGGGCTTAAGGATAGAAAGAAAGAGGCTTTCTATACAGAGTTGAGTATATTATTGTCTGCCGGTGTTGATATCCGATCAACTCTGGAAATGATTGCATCGGAGCAAAGTAATAAAAAAGATGCTCAACTATTTACAGATATTAAAGATAAAGTAATTGCAGGTAGTACACTTTCAGAAGCACTAAAGGAAACCTCCAGGTTTTCGGCTTATGAATATTTTAGTTTACAAATAGGAGAAGAAACAGGAAAGCTGACTACGGTTTTAAGAGAGTTGGGTGAATATTATCAAAAGAAAATCAAGCAAAGAAGGCAGATTACCGGCGCACTCACTTATCCTATGATAGTGTTAGTTACCTCATTCGGAGCTATTTTTTTTATGCTTAATTTTATCGTCCCGATGTTTTCAGATGTTTTTAAGCGTTTTGGAGGAGAGCTTCCTTACATAACTGCATTGATTGTAAAAGTAAGTACCGTCTTTAGCGATTACTTTTATCTTTTGCTTATATTGATAGCCTCTGCCGGTATATTTATTTTTACTCAGAGAGCAAATGTCCGTTTTCGAAAGGTGGGGGCAGCAATGGTTTTAAAGCTCCCTTTGATCGGCGAAATTATCCGGAAAATTTATCTTGCTCGTTTTTGTCATTCCATGACATTATTGATAGGTGCCAAAATTCCCATTATCAGGGCTTTGGGATTGGTAAAACAAATGATTGGTTTTTATCCGATAGAAGTAGCCCTCCCCAAAATAGAAGAAGATATTATGCAGGGAGTTCCTTTAAACCAGGCTATGGCGAAGTTTGGTATATTTCCACGAAGAATGACCGGGTTGCTAAAAGTAGGAGAGGAAGTAAACCAGTTAGAACAGTTTTTTGATAAAATAGCCAAACAATACTCCGATGAGGTAGAACATCAAACTGGGCTTATCAGTAGCATGATAGAGCCATTTATGATTATATTCCTTGGGTTAATAGTGGGGGTAATTTTGATCGCTATGTATCTTCCGTTGTTCCAGCTAAGTACAACCTTCTAACTTGTAGGCATTTGATTTTCCCTAAAGCAATGTAAGAAAAAAACAAAACGCCGAATAACCAGTTTTAAATCTTTTAGTGTTGTAACTCATTTATTGTTAGTGTTAAATAAAGATTATTTGCTGGTGTTATATTATGGAATTCGTCAAAGGAATAAAGTGTTTCATCGAATACTCCTGTAATATTTTGAGACTTTTTATAAATTCATAGTAGAAGCTTCTTTTAGTCAATTTCGAGTTGTGTTTTTAAACAATATACACCTATGAAGAAGATTATTATATTCACTACTGCAATGATTTCAATTATTTTCGTCTCAGTTGGTGCCAGTGCTTCTGGAATAACAGGGGATGAATTGAAAACAGAATATATATCGGATTCTCACAGCTATATTGAAAATGCTTATGCCAGAGCAAAAAGGGTAAAACCTACCCTCTTAAAGGAAACAAGGCCAGATGCTATCAGAGAAAAATATCTGAGACACATTTTTGGTAAGTATGCCATAATTTATTCAGCTACAGCCTAGTGTGGTTAAATTAAAAGTCGAAAATCTTACCATTGCTTCAAACCTCCCGGTATTTCATTTAACAAATATTGGGAGGTTTGTTTTTAATTTTTGTTATTAAATTACATTTCCGTTTTTTTGTTCCACTGTATTTTATAACCTCTCTTCCTTACACCCGTAATAAAGGATAAATTAAAAATCAAATTATTAATTATTATCCACTTAAGGGTTAGTTTTTTGGTGATATTCAAGGGAAATAAGCTCAGCGGGCCTCGTGTGAATGTTAAAAATAATTAAAAAAATTACATTGGGAGGTGTCGTCGCTGTGATTTTTTTCGTATCAAAAGACTATATAGGATATTCGACTAGCAATGAAGCGATTTATATTTTGTTGCCATTTTACATGGGTTTTAATAGTTCTGTCATTTATTAATAAAGTGCATGCTTCAACTTCTGCACTTTTTTCTGAAATGCCAGAGGCTTCTATTGTTGCCAATCATCTGGAGCCTCAGGCGATTGATTTTGAAATAGCTATTGTACCTACTCTTAACGATGGGGTTTTGGAAATCAGTATTGAAACCAGGTCTTTTGATACCCCATTTGCATTTGGAAATTCCAAGTTTACCTTGAATCTGAATAAATATTTTTTTCAGTTTTCAAAAGCACAATTTAGCGCTACCGGCCCTTGGGACAGTGCCATGAATCCGCTGGAGTATAATAATATGACACTGGTTGCTGATTCACTTAATAGCACTATTTCATTTCAGATTAATAAGAAGGCCACCGGAACCGGTACAGTAACGGTTCCTAATACTTGGGTAAGTATTGCTAAAATATCGGTGCCCTATATTACTTCAACGCAAGAAACAATTATTACCTGGAGAACTTTTGATATTTCGACCTATATATCTAATTGGTCAGGAATTGATATTACAAATGCAGCAGTAAAAATAAGTTCCCCTTACTTTATCCTTTGTACTCCTCCGTCTGTATCGCTTGCAGTAACACCCAATGACAGCCTGTGTTCCGGGAATTTGGCTGTATTTACGGCTACAGTTACAGGTGCTTGCGATAGTATTTACTATTTAATAAATGATAAAGTGGTACATGCGGGTGATGGTACATCCAATGCCTATGGAACAACAATGTTAAAGAATGGGGACGTTGTTTATGCAGTTGTATCCAACCTGGGATGTAAAGATACCTCGAATAAGATCACGATTTATATACCTCCCTTCAATTCATCGATAGATGGAAAGACAGAAGTATGTACAGGTATTGAAGAAACTTATCAAACAAGTAATCCGGAAGCCGGTAAAAGCTATCTCTGGTCCGTGACAGGCGGGACGATAGTAGGTCCCAATAATTTACAATCAGTTACGGTAACATGGGATAATGGTAACACAGGAAACATTTCATTGAAAGAGTCAAAAGATGGTTGTGATACTCTTATAAGTGTATCCGTTATAAAGAGCTCCGTATTTACTTATGCCCCTTCTGTTTCCGTAACATCCAAATCCGGATCCAGTCTTACCTTCGGGTGGTTTTTGGATAGTAAAGCTGAGTTTTATGAGATTAGTACAGATAGTGTTGTATGGACTATGCCTAATAGTGGAGTTTCCAGTCATACCATTTCCGGGTTGGCTAATAATACTACGGTTTGTGTATGGGTAAGGGCGATTAATGATTGCGATACCGTTGTTTCTTCAAAAGTATGTGGAACTACGATGTCCACATGCGGTATCAATTACTTCAAAACACCTGACACCCTTGCTTGTGCAGCGGGTAATGTAGTTACTCTTCGGGTTAAAAATATTGCACCACCTTCTTATAAAATTTCATGGATGGGAGGGGCTTTTGCACGAGTAGATTCCTTTAATGTAGCGATTTTAAAAGATACCGTTATTTATTTTGAAGTAGCTGACACTACCATTGCTGGTTGTGTTAAAAAGGATAGTATTAGAATAAACTTATCTATAGCCGATGATTCCTGGTCCGGGTTAAAACCTACCTATTGTGTAGCCAGCTTTACTTCTATTTTGAAACCGGCAGATCCGGGAGGAGTATTTACAGGACGTGGAGTAGGCTTTAATGCTGCAACAAATGAATGGTATTTCAAACCCTCTCTGGCGGGCCCCGGAACTCATACCATTACTTATTCTATCTGTGGAAATTCCAATTCTAAAGTTACTATTGTTAGTTCTGCTCCTTGTATAACAACCGTAGTAGAAGATAGTACCAGCTCTGCTGTGCAGTCTCCTCAAGGTTTATATACGGATTGTTATGGGCAGATTTATGTTTCCAATGCCAATAATGATGTGATTTCTTTAGTAGATACTTTGGGCGTTGCAAGGGTAATAGTGGGAGACTCTACCCTGGCGGGAATGAATGTGGATGGCCCTGTTGCAACTGCAAGGTTGCATGACCCGATTGGTATTACTGTAGCTCCGGATGGTACAATTTACTTTGTGGATGGTGGAAGTCATACGGTAAGGATGTTAAAGGCAGGTGTAGTTACTACTATTGCGGGTGGAGTCAATCTGACGGGAAATGTTCCTGCCGGGAACACTACGGTAACAGGCTCAACAGCCCGATTTACTCAACCATTTGGTATAACTCTTGGCGCTGACTATACCAAACTTTATGTTTCTGATTTGGGAAATGGTAAAATCAGAGAAATAGATCTTTCTACTTCTGATTATAATGTCCGCACGGTAGTGGGGGGCGGAGGTACGGATATTAATCTGGGGCCGGTGCCTGCTTTATCAGCTAAACTATATGCGCCTAAACACTTGGTAGCGGATAGCAGGTATATCTATATAACCGACGAAAATGCGCAGACGCTGTATGCATATGATTTTTTAAGTGAGTCTGTTTCTGTCTATGCAGGTTTATTTGCCAACTCTGGTAATACACTTGGGTTTACAAATGTGGCGCAATTAAGAGACCCATCCGGGGTAACGGTAAACTGTAATGGCGATGTATATGTGGTGGATAAAGGGAATAATAGTATTAAACATGTTGATCCTAACTCCTATGCACCAAACAGGTATATGTCCAATTTTGCAGGTGGTAACTCTCCTGTAGCTACCGGTGATGTGGATGGTACTGCTGCCCTTGCCCGGTTTAATAAGCCTCAGGCAGTATCGGTATTCGTTAAGGGATTTATAGATATTGCAGATACGGGGAATGATAAGATTAAGCGGTTGGCAATTGAAAACTTTTCAGAGAGGCCTTGGGATCAATTGGATACAGTCGACTTTACTTATTGTATCAATGATAGTAAAGATACTCTTTCTCCTCCTTGTGGTGGATTTTATAGCGGCCCGGGTATAGTGCAGGCAGGAGGCGATTTTATATTTGACCCCGCTTCTGCAGGTGTAGGTACTCATACTCTTACTTATACTTTTTCACTTGGTTATTGTGAGTCTACTGTAAGCCAGGTAGTGAGAGTGGTTCCATTGCCGGTTACTGATTTAGGTACTGATAGAAATATTTGTGAAAATGAATTTGGTATCTATGAATTAGATGCCGGACCTGATTATGTTTCTTATTCATGGACGAAAAATGCCGGTTTATTACCTAATGATACTACACAGTTTCTTACTATAACATCCGGTGGTATTTATGCTGTAACGGTTGTTGATAGTTTGGGATGTGCTACTACAGATGAAGTAGAGTTGTATGCTCAATCAGTACCTCCGGTAACTCTTGGCACTGATTTAACTTTATGTCCTGGTACTACAGCCAATCTGATCCCTTCCAGTACCGGAACTATAAACAGGGTTCTTTGGCAGGACAGTACAATTGCCGGGACGTTTGTTGTGAACTCCGGAGGTATATATAGTGTGAATGTTTTGTATACTACCGGTTGTATTACGAGTGATACGGTGCATGTAAACTATCATCTTCCTCCTTCTCCAACCATTACTTCTGATAAGGGAGAAATCTATATGACTATAGTAAAGACGTTAGCAGGAGATAGTGTTAATTCAGGTGCAGTCAACGATATTAATCCACTTGCGGCAAGATTTAATGGAGTGAGAGATATGGTAATGGATAAGGCCGGTAATATGTTCGTTACTGATTTTCATAATCATGTGATCAGAAAAATTACTCCTGCCGGAGAAGTCAGCACTTATGCAGGAACCATGGGTGTTGCCGGTACATCAGGAAGCACACTGACAGATTCTTACTTTTTTAATCCTTATGGAATTGCAATAGATCGAAATGATAATTTATATGTGACAGAAATGGGAAGCCATGTTGTTCGCAGGATTACTCCTGGCGGCGAAGTGTCAGTATTTGCGGGTGTGCCGGGAGTGAGTGGGGCCAAGAATGGAATGAAAGATACGGCTACTTTCTCAGGCCTTGCGGGAATTGCTGTGGATAATGCAGGTAATATTGTAGTTGCAGACCAGGGGAATAATGCATTAAGAGTGATATCGCCATTAGGACAAGTAACCACATTGGCGAACATGCCTGGGCCATTGTCTGTAGCTGTTAACGTAGAAGGAAATATTTTTGCAGGGAATGCTTCCAACGTATATAAAATCAATCCTTTTACACATTCTTATGCTGTTTATGCTTCTGTTGCTGCAGGGGCGGAGCATAGAGGGTTGGCTATAGATGAATATTCTAAATTATATGTTTCCGGAAATACTACTTATCAGATAAGCCAGGTGGCTCCAACTGGTGGGGTAGCAACAAATTATGTGGGACAAATGAATTTATCCGGAAGAGCCGATGGGCCTTCCTCTGTTGCTCAGTTTGAAAATCTGTTTGGCTTGTATATTGCTAAAAAAGGGCTTCCATTATATGTGGCGGATCAACATAGGGTTCGAAGTGTTATTGATTCTTGTTCTGTTTTAATTTGTCCCGGAGAAGTAACTGTTTTGAATGCAGGAGCTGGTTATTCGGTTTATTTATGGAATAATGGGACAACTTCGCCTACTTTAACTGTTTCGGATAGTGGTACCTATTATGTAAGAGTGACGGATGCCAATGGCTGTACTGGTGTTGATAGCATTAGAATAGTAGTGATTCCGGAGATTGAAGTAACCAAGTCTGCAGATACTACTATTTGTGCAGGAGATACTGCGGTGTTGAATGTTAGTATAAACTCTTCATTAGGTTCAGATACGATCATCTGGTTTGATCCGTCTAACATCCAGGTTAAAAAAACTACGGGGAGTGTTGATACATTGAAAACAACTACCGGAGGTAGCTATACAGTTCGGGTTATAAATTCGGGAGGTTGTGATACGACATTTACCATAAACGTTACCGTTAACACGATCTCTGTTGCTATGCCCGACACCATCGAGTCTTGCCTGGGCACTTCAGTTCAGTTGACGGCTTCCAGTGGTACAGCTGTTTCTTATCTATGGACACCTGCGGCCACCTTATCTGATCCGACTATTCCAGGGCCTATAGCTAATCCTACTGCGACCACTACCTATGCTTTGACAGTGGAAGATGCTATTGGTTGCTCAGTTACGGATTCCGTAATTGTAATTGTATATCCCAAGCCGGTAGCTGATTTTACGACTGCGAATACCTGTTCAGATGATGTGGTAAGCTTTACAAATACTTCTACTATCAGCACGGGGACATTTAAAAGTCTGTGGCGATTTGGAGATGGTAGTACTTCCGATAGTACCAATGGTACACATGTTTATTCTGTTCCGGATACCTATACAGTGGATTTGATAGTTACGTCCAACAAGGGATGTGCAGATACGATTACAAAGCCTGTAACTATTGAAGAAAAGCCGGAAGCCAGAATTCATTTTGTTAAAGGATGTCCTGGGGTGCCTATTAGTTTTGTAGATACCTCCGTGATTTCTCAACCATATACCAGGTTGTGGAATTTTGGCGATCCAGGGTCTGGCCCGTTAAATACTTCAACTGCTTCACATCCAACACATATTTATAATGCATCTGGTACTTACACAGTTAATCTATATATCGAAATAACAGCAACAGGATGTAAAGACACAGCTACGGTTATTTATGAACCGCATCCAAAACCTGTTGCTAATTTTACATTTTCAGCTCCTGCATGTACAGGCGTTCCGGTTGACTTTAAAAATAACTCACCAATGTCGGACTCTTTAATTAACTGGGTTTACTTTTTTAATGACCCATATACGACTACTAATGTGAGTGGCGGTATTCCTGAAGTATCACACGTTTTTACTGTTGCGGGAAGTTATAATGTAGAATTCAGAGTGCAGGATAACCAAACTTGTTTTAGTGACCCTTATATTCAAACAATTGTCGTGAACTCTTCTCCTGATGTAAATGCTGGTGTAGATCAAACTATTTGCCGTGCAGATACAATTACATTGACAGCTACTTCTACTTCAGGCTCTGTTGACTTTTTATGGGAATCGACAGGCTCTTTTGTGTCACCGGTTAATAACGCTTCAGTAGAGGTTAATCCTGCTTCTTCTGTGATTTATATAGTAAGTGTTGCCAACACTCTTACCAACTGTACTAATAAAGATACCGTGCTGGTAACTGTAGTAGATGTTGAAGCTTCACCCACTTCAGGTACAACTCCTTTATGTCCCGGAGCATCGACGCAGTTACATGCCAACCCATCCGGAGGAGGAGCTGCCGGCTATAGTTTCCTTTGGAAACCTGCTGCTTCGCTTTCCGATACCAGTATTGAAAATCCTTTGGCTTCACCGCTGACCGTTACCGAATATACGGTTGTTGTTACCGATAATCAATATGGTTGTGTGGATTCGGCTAGAGTTACGGTAACAATGAATCCATTAACTGTTGATGCAGGGGCAGATAAGTCATTTTGTATTTCGTCATTGGGGAACCTGTCCGGTAGTATTAACCTGACCTCTGGTGTTACTTATAACTGGACACCTGCTACAGGTTTAGCTAATGCTTTAGATCTGAACACAGGACTTAACTCACTGCCTATTGGAGTTTACACTTATGTGTTAGAGGCTACGGAAAACGTATACAACTGTACTGTAAGGGATACTGTGGTTGTTTCCATTGCCAGTGGGCCTACGGTAGATGCTGGTGGCCCAACCATACCTGTTTGCTTAGGGAATGAGGTGTTGCTTGGAGGTACTCCTGTTGCAACCGGTGGAGGAGGAGAGCCTTATACTTATGAGTGGAGGAACAATACTACTTTGGTGAGTACTGTTGATAAACCTTCGGTTAGTCCGGTTGCTACAACTCAATATACTTTGTTGGTAAGAGATAAGCAGGGCTGTGAAGGGACAGATGTGGTTACCGTTCAGGTTAATCCAATGCCTGATGTAACCATTTCCCAGGATCAGTTAACCATTTGTGAAGGTGGAAGTATTACATTGAGTGCTGATGCTTCTAACATAAGTAATAATAAGCAATGGAAACTGATTCCTTCTACCTTGTTAGGTACAGGGATGGATGAAGTGGTTAGTGTTGAAGGAACTTACCGATTGATAGTTACTAACCCGGTAACATCATGTACTGACTCATCCGAAATTACTTTGGATTTTATGAGTCCTCCTACTTTAGCCGGCGTTTCTATGGTCATTCCTTCTACGTCTTGTTTGAATGTGCCGGTATTAGTAGAAGGAATTAGCGATGGCGATGATATCACTTATCGTTGGCTTACTTCCGGCCAGGGTTATTTTACTCCTGCAGATTCTAATTTTACATACTATGTTACCGGCCAGGGAGATACGGTTGGAATTAACATTACTTTGGAAGCATATAATATGTGTGATACAGTTTCCATTACGAGGGCAATCAATTTTAAAGCACCTCCAGTGGTACGTTTCTCAGCTTCTCCAGTAGAAACATTTATTGAGCAACCTGTTTCTTTTGTGAATTTGACAGATGATATTTCACAATCCATTGTATCATGGCAATGGATCATGCAGGATGGTGCTGAATTTAATGTTAAAGATATAGGTGCTTACACGTATGATGTTCCGAATATCTATCATGTGGCTTTGGTAGGAACAAATGCAGAAGGGTGTGTAGATACTTTTCGTGTGACAATAGATGTGATAAAAACACAACTTATATATATACCTAACGTATTCTCCCCTAATGAAATTAACCCTGAAAACAAAGTATGTAAGGTCTACGGACTGAATGTCAGCAAGTCCGACTTTTCTTTCAATATTTACAATAGATGGGGTGAAGTAGTATATACAACTACTGATTTTCATGAAGCTAATACTATAGGATGGGACGGAGGAGGCCAGGCGACAGGAGTATTTACGTACACTGTCAAGGGTAAATATATTGATGGAACACCTTTTGAAAAAACAGGAACCATATCATTAGTAAGATGATGAATACATGAACAGGCTATTATTGAAAGGAATAAATATTTTTATTGCGATTGTTTTTATTGCCTTTATTAAAGGGCATGGGCAAGATGCTCATTTTTCTCAGTATTATTCATCTGGCCTTTATCTTAATCCTGCTATGGCCGGTGCCGATCCGAATATCACATTTAGTTCTAATTACAGAACTCAGTGGAGAAGCATTGTCCTGCCTTATGTTACGAGCCAGCTTTCCATGATCTATCCAATATATAATTCTAACGAACAACACTTGGGGGGAGTAGGAGCATCTTTATTTAATGACAGGGCTGGGGATGGAAATTTAAAAACTACAGGATTCAGTATTAATGGTGCTTACAACCTTCCTTTGGAGAAGCATAGAAGACAATTTATTTCATTCGGTGTTCAATTAGGATTTATACAAAAATCCATTGATTACACCAATTTGCATTGGGGAGAACAGTTCAATCCTTTTATGGGGTTTGATGCCAATGGCCCTAACCCTTCTGTGGGTATCAATACAGGGCGTACTTATCCGGATGTCAGTGCCGGTTTCTTCTATTTCTTTAACCCACAGAGAGATTTGAGTTATTCATTAATATCTGCCTATATTGGTGCATCTGCATATCATATTAATAAACCTAATGAGTCGTTATATAATGCATGGGTAAGTAAATTGCCGGTATTATATAAAGGCCATGCCGGGCTTTCTGTGAATGTTGGAAAACATATTGGAATTTCACCCAATGCCTTGTTTATGATGCAATATGACAGGATGCATGTAAACTCAGGCCTTTATGTAAGTTATTTTACTAATAATAAAAGTAAAAATCTTACTCCGGATGAATTGACAATAGGCGCCTGGTACAGATTGGGCGATTCATTTATATTCTCTACCGGGTTTGGAAATGATTATTATACCCTGGGATTTAGCTATGATCTGAATACCTCTTCCCTAAGATATAACACAATGGGGCGAGGTGCGTATGAGATCTCAATGATTTTACATGTATTAAAGAAAAGAAAAGTTAAACGATATTATACACCAAGAATTTAAATCTATAGCAGCAATGCTTTCTTTTTTGCTTCGAAAATATTTTCCTATCGTTTTTGCACTGATACTTATACTTCAGGCATCAATGGTACTTCCTGTTTTTGCTCAAAAAGATGACTATGGCTCCATTGATGTAGCCAATAAGTATTTTGAGAACATGGAGTATTATATGGCTGCTCAGGAGTATGAAAAGGTACTTAAAAACAATCCTTCACATAAAGTGGCATTGTTCCGGCTGGCAGAATCTTACAGGTTGTATTTTGAATATGAAAAAGCAGAGCTGAATTATAAACGATTGTTGGTGATCGGCGAAAAGGAGTATCCACTTGCCCGGTTTTGGGTAGGTATACTTCAAAAAACCAATGGAAAATATGAAGAGGCAATAGAAAGTTTTGAGAAGTTTTTACAAACCTATAAAGGGACAGGCAAAGACGCGGTACATTATATTGAAAGGGCAAAGATAGAAATGGAGGGTTGCCATGTGGCCATTACTGAAATGAAAAAGCCTCAACGTGATTATGAGTTTGAAAACCTGCCCTCTCCTGTTAATACTGAGAATAGCGAATAC
>DATCKK010000653.1:0-3924 GCA_036562325.1 Cytophagaceae bacterium
GTGTTGTTGCGTACCTCTTTCCGTTTACCGTAACGAAAAATTTGTCCGATACAGCGGAGGAATAAACCGGAATGATTTTTTTTAGCGTACGCACCAGAAAGCTTTTATCCAGGTCTTTTTTATGGTCGCTTTCAAAAACCATTTTTACTCCTGTGAAAATAAGTATGGCACCGAATACATAGATAATCCAGTCCAGGTGCGTGATTAGTTCCACACCAAGGAAGATAAATACCAGGCGCATAACAAGTGCTCCTAATACTCCCCAGAATAAGACTTTATGCTGATATTGATCTGGAATAGAGAAATATTTAAATATCAATACCATTACAAAAATGTTATCGATACTTAATGTTTTTTCTATTACATAACCTGTAATAAAATCAAGTGCTTTGTCAGGGCCTTGAAACTCATATATGATGAAGTTAAATATTAAGGCAAGTATGATCCATAATACTGTCCATAATATGGACTGCTTGAAAGTAACAATCTTTACTTTTCGGTTAAAGATTCCCAGATCCAAAGCAAGCATTAACAGTAAAAATATGTTAAAGTAAATCCAGATTGATAAATCGGTTCCCATTATTAAAGTGATTCTAGAATTTAAAAAAAACATTCAGAGCTCTTTGTCCGGTGCCCTCCAGCATGTCCGATCACTAAAGGACATCCGGAACAAAGGGCTTGATTAATTCCCATAAGGCCTTATTGCAGGCCGTACAGGACGTCTGCTTATATCTGGGATAATATCATTCAATAACTGAATTTCTCCTTTTGAATGATCCTGCATTATCACTTAACCAAACAGGAAGTAATAACAGCTAGATGTTAAAGAAGTTGTGGTGGGGGAGAAAAGATAATACGAAAAGGGTCTTTGATCTTTTCCCCGGAATGAAGATGGTTGAATACAGGCGTATCTGCACAACTTACCATACTGTAGCAGTGGATGGTATTAAGCTGGTTTTCGTCCGTAGGATCTTTTATCAGAAGAGGTATGTTACTACCTTCCTCTGTAGTATCGTTAGTAGTATCACAAATTGGAAAAGTCAACAGGTCAAATAAAGCCTCTGCATAGCTTTGGTTTTCTGAGCCCGGCGTATGGGCCCACTTGTTTACTCCAATAGTGAATGATGAAGTAACTATGTAGATAATTAAAACCGCTATTTGAATGACTTTTGCCAAGGCAATTTATTTTTACTCCAAGTTACTTATTTTAACTACTTAACGCAAAAAACGGATATAGTTTTAATTCTTAACGTCGAGAATTTTATAATATTTTTTACCGGAAGGTACTTCCCATTCAATTGTATCACCTTTTCTATAACCTATTAATGCGGCACCCAGTGGGGCAAAAATAGATATTTTATTCGACTTAATATCCACATCCTTAGGCATTACCAGTTTTATGGTCATGCTTGCTTTTTGCTCTGTTTCCATAAGTTGTACCTCGGAACTGAGACGTATGGCATCATCAGGAAGTTCTTCTTTTTCCACAACTTCGGCAGTTTGTAACTCCGATGCCAGTTTTTTTAAGGAGTATTCTGAAAAACCTGCGGAATGATTTTTAATAAAGCTGTTAAGCATTACAAAATCGCCTTTTGATAATATTATTTTTTTAGACATGGTTAATTAATTTAAATGATTTAAAACTTCGTATTTTCTCAGATTAAACTGATATTCTTTGTTTATATATATATCTTCCAGCGTTTTAACAGTGGAAGTATTTATTTTTCTGAAAAAGCGTTTGGGGTCAATGTTTTCCATAGTTTCAAAACCTGCATACTCCATGAGTTGTACCACTTCATTCCTGATTTGCTTATGGAATTGTACAATCTGATTTTTTAAAACTATCTCTTTGTTGTCTTCACCATACTCATATTTCAGTGTATTAAAAAATCCGGAAGGTTTGATAGTCATACACATATTCGCGCCTAACGAAATCAGCTTTAATGCTTCAAAGCCGTTATCTATAGAGCCTGTAGCACAAATTTTAATATCCTTTTCCAGTTTGTGTTTTTTTAGCGTCAAGGCTGTAAGTGCAACAGCCTGTTCAAGAATGAGTATAGAATTTCTCACTCCGGTATATTGTACCGGATAATGCGATTTGGTACCTATTATATTTATGAAGTCAATAAGTATCCCGGTGTCGTTGATAGCTTTGCAAAAATGGTTTAGCTCTTCCTGTCCGGAAATGCCGGTTCTAATTCCAATGGGTATACCATGGTATTTCCTTCTCAATTCCTTGATTAAGTGCAGTAGCTGATGGTAATTTCCTGAAATTGGATTGTAGATTTTACCTGTCAGTTCAGTCAGAGTGTAGCAACTTTTTGGGGATGCGTCAGGAATAAGCTCAATGGCTTTAATTACTCCGGTGTTTAGATTTTTTTCTAAAAACGGTTCGAAGTTTTTAAAGATAATACTATCAAAGGCTTTGTTGACAGGGAGTTTTAAAATAATGTTTCCATTGTTGCTATTATACTCTTCCTCCCCGTGAATACTGTAGAAGAAACTGGCTTCTTCAGACGCAGTTTGTAAAGGAACAATAACTTTTTTATTAATGAATGAATAATTAGGAATATCAATATTTAACAGATGGAAATTGGCAGGGTATGCGCATTGTTCATTGCCTACACTTACTTTCAGATTATCTTTAAGATGTACACGTGAATCTGAATGAAGCAAACCTTCATTTTTCTCTTTGTCCGGGTTAGGAGAATAATGGATAGTAGCTTTAGAGATCAAATTGTTCTCAATATTTTTGTGCCGGATCAGCTTAAAAAGATATTTATAAAACGTCCTTTCATTGCTTTTATCAGGAGCTTTTGTATAAGCTACATGTTTTTGCAAAATCAGTAATAACATCATGGCAAATAGCAGTGTAACTATAGTCAATACTTCTATGTGCCATATGACACATGCAACAAGAAGTGTTGTATAGATTATAAATGCTGACCACAAAAAAAACTTCATGGTTGTACCATGATTTTTTTTAGTATCCATAATGTTATTAATTGATTTGACTAAATAGTTATACAGGCTCTTATATTCCCCAAGCCTGGATAAGTTTATGAGCGGCTCGGGGCTTAACTAATAAAGTCCTTGGAAGGGAAGGAAATAGATGTATTGTATCCTTTGGAAAAGGTAGGCATAGAGCTAACAGGGTTAACGAAATAACCTTTGTCAGATCCACATATTGGATTAGCGTGATATGTTTTTAAACTGATCCGCATTTAGCAAATATATTATATATATAGGTATTTGTCATAACTCATAAATGAAAATCTTACCGGTTTAGGTGTTTATACTTATCGAGTGATTAAGTGAAAAGTATTAGTTGGGTATCGGTTGAATCTCTATTAATGCCGTGGATTGAGTATTGCTTTGCCTGATTTTAATAAATGATGTTGTATGAAGTTTTATATAATATAAAAACGATAATTTAAATGAGGGTACTATAATAGAATAAACCCTGTTGTATTTACTTAATATAAAAATTATTCAATACCAATAAAAACACCTTTAGCATCTGCTTTAATGGGATAAGTTTTTATTGGTGCATATTTGTTATTTTCAGAATGGCCATTGACTATATCAATTTTTAAACGATGGTAGGGACATACAAAATAATGATCTCCTTCGCACGCTCCCCGGTGCAATGGAGCTTCCTGGTGAGGGCAACGATTTTCAATTCCATAAAATCCTTTTGAGTTATGGATCAGGCATATTTGTTTTCCTTCCACATCAACTGCAACAGCCCGGTTCAACGGAATTTTTTCACTTGCTTCACTCAGAGAAGAAAATACTTTATACCATTTGGGTTTCTGTTTGAAGAACAGATCTATCAAATTCCGTATCATATTTAGCTAATAATATTTAAATAGGTTGAAAATAAAGGGTTTATTGTTGTTGAAATAAAAATGAGGACAACCT
>DATCKK010000670.1:0-4219 GCA_036562325.1 Cytophagaceae bacterium
GTACGGTATGGGACTGGCTATAGCCCGGTTCATTAATGGATATGCCACTCCCGACATAGTGGATACTTATAAAAAAACCTTCATACCTTCAGAATCTTTTCCTGAGCCCAAAGTGGCTCTATCCATGGTAATCTTATGTGCGGATACAGAAGAAAAAGCCATGAGATTAAAAAAAGCTGTAGACTATCAGTTTCTGCAAATAGACAAAAGAAATTTTGAAGGTATATCTGACTATGAAGACATTAAAGATTATAAGTTTTCGTTAATGGATAGAGAACTTCTAAAAGCACATAGAGGTAAAGTAATATATGGCACTAAAGAACAGGTTAAAAAAGAATTGACAGAGTTAGCAAATGCTTTTGATGCGGAAGAAATCATAGCGGTAGCCTGGGCAGCTTCGTTTGAAGATCGTAAAAGATCTTTTGAGTTACTGGCAGAAATGTTTTGAAACTAAAAACAGGCTGGCCGATTTACGGAACAGCCTGTTCACTTTAAGCTAGCAAGGACTACATATTTTTTTTTAACTTCGTAAGCTTTTCCCTCATGTATAATCAACAAGCATCCAAAAATTGCTTCACCAAACTATAAATAAAACCATTATAAGCTGGTATTTTTATAAAACAAAGAACCTGATTTATACAAAAACTACCAAACCGTTCACTCAATGAATACCACCGGTAAATAAAACTCCTTCACTACCTTACTCTTAAACATTATTGATAGTTTATACTTCTTATCAACGGGTCAATCCATACAAACAGTTTATGAAAGGTCGATACTACAAGCTTATTCAGGAAATAATGCTACAGAATTTCTTCTTTCTGCTGATACAATCCACTTTTATATAAAAAATTTGATGGTAATTCTTCAACAGACATCACTACTTACCGGGAATCTAAAGATCATCTGCCGGGAGCTTATACAGTTAAATTTAAAACCGGATAGAAAATTAACTTTGAAAAAAATAGCCTTGTTAAAATAAGCCCTTTTGCCACCTCGGATTCTGCCAATTCAGAATCTGGTGTTAATTTTTGAAAATCTTAAAAACCAAGTTGGCTCTACTCTATCCGTTCTATTGATTTTTTTCTTGTTCAGTCTGAGCTCCTTTTAGAAAACTCTTCGCCAACTTTCTTAAATTATTTCTAAGCTTTATATTATCATAAGCCACTCTTGTGGATTGCCCTTTCAACAAGGACTTTCTTAAAATCAATCCATTTTCCAGGCTCTTTCTTCTATGTTCGTTTGAATACTCTTCCACGTCTATTTCAGCATTATGTAAATATGTTCGCAAATATAATGAATGAAAGTGATCGGAAGGACTCACCCGGAAAGTTTAACCTAAAGAGTTATCCACAATAATTTAACAACATTGAAAATGAATGAAATAAACAACCCAATTCCCCACTCATCAATGATTACTTCTTCCTTAATACCTACGAAAGAGTTTTATTTCCTTTTGTAAACAGAATAAAATAACTTTGTTTCGTTATGAGAGCCTTGAACACTTCTGCCAAATATTTTCTGGTACAAAAGTTAAGAATATCCAATAAAGAAGCCATTGAACTTATTACCAGCGAACGTTTCAAAATCAACGGCTCTCCGGCTCAGTTAAATCAGGCAATCCATAAAGAAGATGAAGTAACACTGGATGGTCGTGTACTAAAAAAAGCAGAGCCTCTTATCTATATAGCTTATTATAAACCCCGAAATATTGAATGCACTTTAAACACTGCTATTGAGGGCAATTTAAAACATGCATTAAACCTGGAACATGAACTATTTCCGGTAGGTAGGTTGGACAAAGAATCAGAGGGATTATTGTTAATGACTAACGATGGTGCCATTTATAATAAGATCACTCATAAAAACTTCAAACAAGAAAAAGAATATCTTGTAAAGGTGAATAAAGCTTTGACCGGGGAAGCACTGCAATGTATGCGTTCAGGCATAGAAATACTGGGACAAGTAACACTTCCCGCTCAGGTGAGAAGAATAGATGATTACACTTTTAACATCATTCTTACCCAAGGCTTAAACCGGCAAATACGACGAATGTGTTACAAGGTAGGATATGAAGTAATGGAGTTAAAAGATTGCGAATAAGCAATATTGAACTACAAAATTTACAGCCGGGGGAATGGCGCCCCCTTTCACCGGAAGAAATATCCGGCCTTTATGCGTTGTTATAATCTTCCAGTTCAAGCCAGTTATTACCTACTCCTATATTCACCTCTATAGGCACTCCCAGATTTACCGCGTTTTCCATTTCTTCTTTCACAATTCTGGCTACTGTATCTAATTCTTCTTTGAATACCTCAAATACCAATTCATCATGTACCTGAAGAATCATCTTTGTTTTTAACCCTTTCTCCTTAAAAATATTTCTGATATTCACCATGGCTATTTTAATCATATCTGCTGCCAGCCCTTGTATGGGAGCATTAATAGCAATACGTTCTGCCATCTTACGCACCGTACCATTCCTTGAATTAATATCCGTTAGTAATCTTCTTCTGCCTGTAAGTGTAGTGGTATAATTATTCTTTCTGGCAAACTCAATCTGCTTGTCGATAAAGCGTTTAATACTCGGAAAATTCAGAAAATATTGATCAATTATTTCTTTTGCTTCTGCTTGTTTAATCTTTAGATTTTGAGAAAGCCCATAAGGAGAAATTCCATAAGCAATACCGTAATTTACCATCTTTGCCTTTGAACGCATATCCTCTGTTACTTCAGCTTCCGTAACATTAAAAACCTTAGCAGCAGTAATACTATGTATATCCAGATTTCCCCTGAAAGCTTCAGTCAATGCTTCGTCCTGGCTCAATGCCGCCAGCAACCTTAATTCAATTTGTGAATAATCCGCTGCCAAAATCATATATCGGTCATCTTCCGGCACGACAGCTTTTCTCACTTCCCTTCCTTCTTCCGTAAGTATGGGTAAATTCTGAAGATTAGGATTAGAACAACTTAGCCTGCCCGTCGCCGTTACTGCCTGATTGAAATCGGCATGTATTCTTCCTGTTTTCGAGTGAATATATTTGGGTAAACTATCGGCATAGGTAGATACTACTTTACTAAGCTTTCTATAAGTAAGGAGATGTTCCGCTATTTCATATTCTTTGGCCAGATCCTGTAAAACGGATTCTGAAGTGGATAACTGCCCGGTTTTTGTTTTCTTTGCAGCATCCCCTTTCAGCATTTTCACAAATATTTCTGCCGTTTGTTTAGGTGATTTAATATTAAACTCAACACCGGCAAGTTCATAAATTTTTCTTTCCAGCTTATTTATCCTTACTTTCAACAGGTCAGATATTTCTCTTAATGCTTCTTCGTCAAAACGTATACCAGCTATTTCCATCTCAGCCAATACAAAAGCAAGTGGAAGTTCAAGGTTATGATACAACCCTTCCAGTTCATATTTTACTAACTCTTCATAAAGCTTATCTTTAACTTCGCTCAGGCTTGACACCTCATAACATCTTTGTGCCTGTTCATTCTCCGGAGATGATAAAACACCTGTATTGCTTACCTGTGCTTTTATATTTAACAAACGATGATTGGCTTCGGGATTAATCAGATAATGAATAAGTAAAATATCATATACATCCCCTTTCATAGTTATGCCTTGTGGAATTATACTTCGAGCAAAGGATTTGATATCATAGGTTACTTTTTCAATAGATTCAGACTCCAATATGTCTTTTAATAATTCCGGGCATTCTCCATTTTTTAATAAGTAATTATAAACAACTTTCCCAGACAGGAAATAGAAATCCAGATCATTATTCTTTCTATAAGCCTGAAAATAAAACGCTTCTTCGTAGAGAAGTTTAGACAATATAGTTTGAAGTTCCGTTTCTGTAGTTAACTGCATAATTTCACATTCAGGCATTTCTTCTTCCGAAACAACCGGTGGCTTTTCCGAAGTCTTGATCAATTGCTTATAATACGGATTAGCAAAGATTCTTTCTTTTAGTTGTTTAAATTCCAATACGTCTAACAGTTGTATCAGAGTTTCCGAATCCGGGCTTTTTATCTTATACGCATCAGGATTTAACTCTCCGGGAACATTTAAATCAATAGTGGCTACTTTTTTAGAAAGCATCGCCAATTCACTGTTATTCGTTAATGTTTCCCTAATGGCTTTTTTACTTATCGCCTCTTTGTTTTCCAATACCGCTTCTACCGATCCATAAGATTTTAATAACTCCAATGC
>DATCKK010000656.1:0-4813 GCA_036562325.1 Cytophagaceae bacterium
AAAAAAAATTAGCCTGACAAACAACTATTCATCAGGCTTAATATTAAATTAATAGACTATGGCCAAAGTACCATTTTTTATTTCTGTTCCATCGGAAGTGGTAAAATTGAAACTTGCATGTACAATATTATTCGCATAATCATGAGAAGTAATTGTTATCTGGCCATACTGTGCGATATGTTCGGTTCCATTATTGCGATAATAAGCCTTATAAGCACTATCGGGTGTTATTGAATATGTTCCGGGGGCTGACACAGGAAAAGTAAGCGATAATGTCGCCTGATCTTTATTCGCTGAAACTTTAATTATACCAGCCGAAGCACTGGCTTGCACGCTTGTCCCTGTGAAGGTTTCTTCATTCATTTCTGCGGTAAATTCATTGTCAATATCTGGTGACCCATCGCCTCCACGTGGTTCCAAATAGAGTATATCCAGGAAAGCTCCAGAGGTTAATTGTATGCTGTTCCCATTAGCATCGGTGAGTTCTCCCGAAAAATCACCTGATATTTTCCAATTGACAGTATCTATTTTGGTAATATTTATAACAACACCTGCTGATGAATTAGTAGATAAATATTCAACATTATTATAGATATACTTCACCTGGTTTTCACTTTGAGAGGCGTTTGACACGTACTTTCCAACTTCAGTACCATTAATAGTGACATTAAATTTATTAAATTGACTAGGTAGAACATGTTCAGTGGAAGATATAGTTATCTTATTGTTTACCTTATCTATGAAAATATTTAAAGTATCTTTATACTGTTCACCGTCTCTATGAAAGTATAAATAACCTGGTTCTATGGTATTATCTACTGAAGGCGCCGGATCATTATCCGATTTACAACCAAAAACTTGTACCAAAACAAAGATTAAACAAATTTTAAAAATCTGATTTTTCATATAAAAAACTATTTAAAGTTATAAATACATATGAAACAATAACTTAACGTAAAAAGATTATTGCTATTATATTTTTTATATGAAAAATCAGAAACTACAATTCAATTAAGGACTTACAATCACATTCTTATAACTTTTATATTTTCTATATAATCCTCCTGACGGATTTTTAGCATATAAACCCCCGCATCTAAAGATGGACTAATGTTCACCTTTCCGCTTTCATTATTAACCTGGCTACTATGAACTATTTTACCTGCTAAATCAGTAATAGTAATTTCAACAATACCCAAAGCATCGTAGTGTATCGATAACTCATCCACAAACGGATTGGGAGAAACATGAACAGAATATGGATATGATTCTACTGCTATTGCTTTGCTATAAGTATACTTACCATTTAAATCTATTTGTTTAATCCGGTAATAACTCAGTCCATTATAGGGTGAATAATCCTGGTAATTGTATAATGTTACTGAATTAACTTTTCCTGCTCCTCCTACCTCTCCTACTTGCTGCCAATTATCCAGATCAACAGAGCGTTCAATAATAAACTTATCATTATCCACTTCTGACACTGTGGCCCAGTTTAATAACACTGTTTGATTAATAATTTCAGCATCGACATACAAGAACTCTACCGGTAAAGGGTTATCACAACCTGCTATTTGCAATGTCCCCAACAAAGAAGGATTCTGCCATGCATTGTCTGTTCCATCGCCCTTACTCCATGCTATTTTAGAATCTCTGCTTCCTCCTCCATCATCATCGTTAACATGAATATCAAATCCAATGAACGAACCTGTCGCCGGTGCACCTCCCAGTGTGGACCATGGAATACTTATTTCCATAATATACCCACCTGCCTTTACTGTTTGTGCAAAAACAACACCCGCAGTAGCATTATGCTCTTCTTCGTAAACAGTATTATCGTTATAAACAAAACTATAACGGTAGTCATTGGTTCCATAACTTGTGTTCTTATCATTCCCCATGTCTATGAAAACTTCCAGTGCATCATTTTCCCAATTGAATCCTCCATCATTTCTCAGGTCATCATCGTTGACATCTACCAATAGATATAAATGAGTAGCACTTCGAATCGCTTTAAAAGTGGCAGAAAGATCTGCTGCTCCACTTATGGTACCCACCAATACATTATTTATACTTTCTGCCGCAAAGCCTCCCCATAAACCATCTGCCACACCATCAATTACAGGGATTGAAGTTGTCTGATAAATTCCGTTAACCACACTTACGGATTGAATGGCAGAGGTTGAGCTTGTTCCTCCTGAGTAATAAGCGGTTGCTTTTACCTGATAAGCACCCGCCGATGGTTTATTCCATACTATAGAATAGGGAGATGAATTATCCTGGCCTACGCTCACATTATCTACAAAAAACTCAACATAATTAACAGAATTACCGGAAGGTGGATCTGTAGTAGCACTTAATACCAGAGGTTCATCGCAGATACCGAATGTATTGGAAGAGGTAATAGTGATTGAACCACCTGCTTCATGTACACATCCTCCCGGACAGGAGCCTGCCGAAGACCACGACATGGCACCTTTTTCGCCCTGGCCTACATCTTGTGAAGCATTTCCACCTCGGTTGGAATAAGTCATACCGCAAAAAGTTGCATCTCCTCCCGGCCAACCATGGAACAGCACCATAAATCCTCTATTGGTATTTCCTCCATTGTTATTTCCAGGATATTCCAAACCTGTCCCATCAATATTAATATTTTCAAATATGATATTAGAGAATCCGCCACCGGAAATTTTATGAATGTATATAGCATCATTTTTTGAATCGAGAATATTAATACAGGAGAACTTTACATTACGAACCCATGTTCCTGCCCCCCAGTCATAGCAACCAAGGTCTATTGCTCCTACTGCATTATTAAACAAATCATTATTAGTACCACACCTTTTTATAGTTATATTATATAGTTCATGCATTCCTCCTGTATTAAACGGAGCTCCGGCAAAGGCATTATTAACCTTTATTCCTACTTCCAGATTATCCTGAATTAATATATTATGTGCTATATTATTATATCCACCATAAATAGCGACGCCTGAAGATCGCCACGTATTTTCGGAAGTATTATAACGAAAAGTATTATTACGACACTCCTGCCCGTTTGCAGACCAGATAGCCATATCATCATCTCCGTTATTTCGGAAACTGCAATGTTCTACAATAGCATTCTGTGTCCCTTTGCATAAGTTTATTCCATCGGCATAGTTATTTCGAAAACGGCAATGGGAAACGGTAAAGTTATTGGCAATGGCAGGGCCATTACTATACTGTGCTATCCATGCACCACATTCAAAATGCTCAGCCCATACATTATTGATTACCGCACCATTAGTAAATACACCGTTAATTGCTTTATAAGAATTTGACCTGGAATTTCTGACGGTAGTTAAATAAAGATCTCTTATACTGATATTATCAGCGTTTGCACGAAGTCCTCCATTGTTGGCTGAACCATTTGTAAAATGTATTTGTGTGTACCACATACCAGCGCCACGAATGGTAGTATTAGCTTCATCAAAATATATCTGGCTATTTACATAGTAAATACCGGGAGGTAAAAAGATGGTATTACCATTGCCATCATTTGCATTTATAAAATTTTGTAAGTCGCTTCCGTCACCGTTATATACACTACCATAAGAAGCAATAGCTGCAGGCACCGATTCAAGCTCTGCAAAATCAAGATGTATGTTGCCACTTTGTCTTACTAATTTTAATTTGCCACCGGCCGGAATCTTGGAAGGAAGCCTCATACGGACTTCATCAAACCGCATTTTAGGATTATAATTTACTACGCCAACATTATTAGGATTTCCGTTAGTTGCCAGATACTCCCATGAATAATAAGAGGTAAGATTTAATGTACCAACATGGACATTATTAGCATATACATCCAATGCTCCCGACTCCCCATCAGGCACACTGTAACGTACTACCAGGCCATCCCCTTCCGATGTCAATGTCCACTCAACAGAAGCTCCTCCTGCAGACATATTAACACATACCTGTTCGGATGCTTCGCTTTGTAAATCTGCTTGTGCAAAGGACCTTGGAGTCAGAAAAGCATTTGATAATATTCCTTTATCTGCTTCATAGCGTGTATAAGGTGCATCGTAATAACCTCTCTGAGCATAACCAATAGTTACAATGCATATAACACTACAAATAAGAAGGCATATTTCTTTTATTACTTTCATAATCCAATACCTTTATGTTTTCATATTATTATAATTTGAGAAGATTTAACCTGTGTAATGTATTTCCATCAAACACTTCAAGGATAAAGATACCTGTTGGCAAATCTTCCCCTATGGTATGAACACCATCTCCGGCAACAGACTTACTGCTTACATACCTTCCCGATATATCTTTTATAACAACAAAATAATTTTCAACTTCATCGGACCTAATCAATAGATTGGAAGAATGAATAAATGGATTAGGATATAAATGGACTATATCAGATGCATTAAAAGGATTTTCCAATGAAGTTGTAAGACATGAAGATATCCAGCTAAAATTTCCAATTTGTTCACTGTTGACATTAGTCAATGCATTTCCGCCCCTGTTAGAATAGTTTATATCACAATAAATACCATCACCGGAAGGGTACCCCACAAACAAAATACCATAGCCCCTTCCCCAGTTACGGTTCAGTGCATTGTTAAGCGGAAACTCTCTTCCGGTTCCATTGATCGTTATATTTTCAAATTTCAGATTAGAAAAACCTTCACCACTTTTTTTATGGATGTATATCGCATCATTTCTGGAATCTGTTATATCAATATTTTTAAACGTGACATTTTTAACCCATGCACCAGCCTTATCATCGCTGGCTATATCAACTGCTCCGACG
>DATCKK010000004.1:0-2257 GCA_036562325.1 Cytophagaceae bacterium
GTCTTCGGTAATCAATTCGCGAACAACGGATTCAAATTTTTCAGCGAAGGCAGGAATGTTCTCCTTTTTTAGAGTGAGTCCTGCGGCATACATGTGTCCTCCAAATTGTTCCAGCAAATCTGAACAGCGGGAGATTGCCTCATAAAGGTCAAACCCGTCCACAGACCTGGCGGAGCCGGTTGCATAGTTGTTTGATTCTGTCAGAATAACCGTAGGCCGATAATATTTTTCAATACAGCGTGAGGCAACAATTCCGATTACTCCTTTGTGCCAGTCTTTTTTAAATAATACCGTGGACCGGGCTTGAAGTAATAGTTCGTCTTGTTCGATCATTTGGATAGCTTCTTCTGTAATGGAAGAATCAAAATCTTTGCGGGTGAGGTTTTTATCGTCAATATTTTTTGCCCATTGCTCTGCTTCTTCGGTATTTTCACAGGTTAGAAGTTGAACTGCCGCATTGGCATGGGCAATACGTCCGGCAGCATTGATTCTTGGCCCCAGTCCGAATACTACATTAGTTACATCCAGCTCTTTTTTTAACCCGGAAACACCTATCAGGGCTTTTACCCCAGGGCGTGGATTTTTATTGATCTGCTGAAGCCCGTAATAGGTAAGTATTCTATTTTCTCCGGTAATAGGAACAATATCAGAGCAAATACTGATGGCAACCAGATCCAGAAAGGGAAGTAGCTCGGAGGATGGGATATTATTTTTTCGGGCAAAGGCTTCCATTAACTTAAAGCCAACTCCACACCCGGAAAGTTCTTTATACGGATAATTGCAATCTTTTCGTTTTGGGTCCAGTACTGCTACAGCTTCAGGGAGTTCCTGGCCAGGAGTATGGTGGTCGCAAATGATGAAATCAATTGACCGTTCTTTAGCATATTTTATATGTTCTGTGGATTTAATGCCACAGTCCAGGCTAATGATCAGAGAGAAATGGTTTTTGCTGGCATAGTCTATTCCTTTGTAAGAGATGCCGTAACCTTCTTTATATCTATCGGGGATATAATATTCTATGGCCGGATAGACATTCTTAAGAAAGCTGTATACCAGGCTTACGGCAGTGGTGCCATCTACATCATAATCTCCATATATAAGTATTTTCTCTCTTCTTTGAATGGCTTTTTCTATTCGACTGACTGCAACGACCATATCTTCCATCAGGAAAGGATCATGCAGTTCGGCAAGAGAAGGCCGGAAAAATGATTTGGCCTCATCAAAGGTTTTTATGTTCCTTTGAATGAGTATTGTTGCTAATGATGGGTTAACATTTATGGCCTCTGATAATTGCTTAATGCTTTCATCATCTGGTATTGCTTTGAAATCCCATCTCTTGTTCATCTTACAAAAATAAAGATTATAGTAATATAAAGACAGGATAAGGTTAATAGCTTAAAAAATCGAAGTTCCTAGTAGAAAATAGAGTACAGCATATCCAACACTCTTTTCTCTGGTCATTTGAATTTCAGAAGCCAGGAACCAGGCGGTATTCTACTACCTTACCGTCGTTTAGCATTTCAGATAACCATAACTCTTTTTCTTTCAGACGGACAATGGTATAAACAGTTGTTCGGTGAACATCTTCTGAAAATTTTACAAAGATTTTCAGTTGTTCTTTATCTGATTCCAATGACCATTTGCCCATACCTTCTTCTTGTAAAAATACATCTTCGTTTAACTCTTTGGCATCGCCATTTTTTTTCAATGTTAAACGGTAAGATTGGTCAGTGGTATTTAATGCCACCTCACTTCCATTGACTAGTTTTCTTTCCCTTTGCCATGTGTTGGCCAGTCGGCTTTTTTTGCTTCGAAGGCTTAATGCCGGCCCTTCTTCATACTTTTTGCAACTGGTAAAAAGTAAAATGGTCAGAGCAAAAGCAACAATTGGAATGATGTGAGACAGTTGGTCTTCTTTCATATTGATTCAAAAGTGGTTTTGTTTCAATTTATTCAGGAACATAATGAGTTTCTAGTGTTTCTTTTTGGAAGGTTAACGGATTTATATTTTCGTATTTAAGCCAAAGTTCATTTTCTTTTAGCCTTAAAATTGTAAACTCAATACTTTGATTAAATTGAATACCTCCGTAATTAAACGGGCCTTCAACTTCTATGACAGATTTCTTATTTTCAAAGCTCCACGATCCGTTTAACTCATAAACACTATTGTCAGTAACTATCATCACGAAGGCACTACCATCTTTTCTTAATGTTAATCTTGATTTTTTATCTTCTTCGGTAAGTACCTGTTTTGTTC
>DATCKK010000027.1:0-3547 GCA_036562325.1 Cytophagaceae bacterium
CGAATGGATTAAGAAAGCAGTTATTCTATATTTCCCGATTCAAAAAATGCATGTAATTGAAGTCGGCCCTTTCCAATTTCATGACAAAATGGAATTGAAAAAGGGATATGAGCAATTAGGAGTGAGAGTGGTGCCACATGCTATCGCCAGATATGGAGCTTTCCTTGCTAAGGGAGTGATAATGATGCCTTCTTATGTAAATATAGGGGCATATGTGGATGAGGGAACTATGGTGGACACCTGGGCTACTGTAGGAAGTTGTGCACAAATCGGTAAAAATGTACACCTGAGTGGAGGAGTTGGTATCGGCGGAGTGTTGGAGCCTGTTCAGGCGGCACCGGTGATTGTGGAAGATGGTGCATTTATCGGGTCAAGATGTATTATCGTGGAAGGGGTCAGAATAGGTAAAGAAGCGGTACTTGGGGCCAACGTTACACTTACGGGAAGTTCAAAAATTATTGATGTAACGGGAGATAAACCGGTTGAATATAAAGGTTATGTTCCGGAAAGATCAGTAGTTATTCCTGGAGGGTATATGAAGAAATATCCGGCAGGAGAGTTTCAAGTACCTTGTGCTTTGATTATCGGAAAAAGAAAGGAAAGCACAGATTTGAAAACATCTCTTAATGATGCATTGAGGGATAACGATGTAGCTGTGTAATTGTAGTAAATAAATTATTATTATTTTGTGAAGCCTGAGGTATGGAAAGTACTTCAGGCTTTTTTATTCTAACTTTTCATCATTAGAAGTTAATAGATTCAGAATAATGTAAACTCCTTTAAATTAATTACTTTCTTTTAAATCTCTCAGAAACAATAGCTTCTTTTGATTGGGCATTGTACGTATAAAATCCTTTTCCTGTTTTCACTCCTTTATGGCCTGCTTCAACCATATTTACAAGTAATGGACATGGGGCGTATTTAGGATTACCAAATCCTTCGTATAATACATTTAATATATATAAACACACGTCCAACCCTATAAAATCAGCTAGTTGTAATGGCCCCATTGGGTGAGCCATTCCTAATTTCATGACTGTGTCTATTTCTTCTACTCCGGCAACCCCTTCATATAAAGTATAAATAGCTTCATTGATCATAGGCATCAAAATCCTGTTCGAAACGAAGCCCGGATAGTCATTTACCTCTACAGGCACCTTTTCCAGTTTTCGGGAGAGGCCCATAATAGTTTCCGTAGTCTCATTTGATGTGTTATAACCACGGATTACTTCTACCAACTTCATTACCGGTACCGGATTCATAAAGTGCATCCCGATTACTTTTTCCGGCCTCTTGGTTTGGGCAGCTATTTTAGTAATGGAAATAGAGGAAGTATTGGTGGCCAGAATGGTGTGTTCTGGGCATATATTATCCAATTCCTTAAATAGTCCGGCTTTTACGTTAAAGTTTTCTGTAGCTGCTTCTATTACAACATCTGCGTTTTGAGCAGCCTCTGCTATAGATGTATGTTTTTTTATTCTTTCTGCTATTTTTACTTTTTCTTTTTCCGAAATTATATTCTTTTTAATTTGGCGATCCAAATTAGAATTAATTGTTTCAATAGCTTTATTTAAAGCTACTTCTGATTGGTCAGCAAGATTAACCAGATATCCATATTGAGCAAAAACATGTGCAATTCCATTGCCCATTGTTCCCGCTCCAATTACTGTAATATTTTTCATTAAAGATTGTGTTTTTAAGTTTTTTTGGTTTTTGTTTAGAATAATTCTAAATTGTGTTCGCGTTAGATGCGTAAATTAGTATTTCATCAACAATATTTTCAAGTTTAGCGCGTAAGTGTTATTGATTTTCAAACAAAGTGCTATATTTAGCGCTCTTTTAAGAGTTAACAATTTAATAATATTAATTATTGAATAACTAGTCGTTACTTTGTAAATATTTAAACAGTACAATTATTTTAAAAAGCTTATATGGAAAACAAACAATCTTCGACAGGCAAGTTCAATTCTTGGTTTGCAGTGATAGCAATTGTGGCATCTCTTGCTGTATGTTATGCCTTGTACTTTTGGGTATTAGGGGATCCTGCCAATTTCCAGGGTAATAATGTAAATAACCATCCGAAAGAGGGAAACTATCTGGGTATTGTATATAAAGGTGGTCTGATTGTGCCTATCTTGATGTCAATGCTATTGATGGTAATCGTATTTTCCGTAGAACGTGGATTTACAATATTAAAGGCATACGGAAGCGGGTCAGTGAATTCATTTGTCAGAAAAATAAAATCATTCCTTTCAATGAATGATATTTCTTCTGCAATTGCTGAGTGTGAGAAACAAAAAGGGTCTGTTGGAAATGTTGCTTTCTCTGTACTTTCCAGATATAAGCAAATAGCTTCTGATAATAATCTGGTGAAAGAACAAAAAGTGGTTGCTCTACAAAAGGAACTGGAAGAGTCAACTTCTCTTGAACTTCCAATGTTGGAGAAAAACCTTACTATCATAGCAACACTTGCATCGATTGCTACTTTGGTAGGTTTGTTAGGTACGGTTATCGGTATGATCAAAGCTTTTGCGGCTCTTGCTACCGCTGGTGCACCGGATGCTGTTGCCCTTGCAAACGGTATTTCCGAAGCATTGATTAATACAGCGCTAGGTATCGCAAGTTCAGCGCTGGCAATTATTTCTTACAACTTCTACACCAGTAAGATTGACGAATTAACTTATAGCATTGACGAGATCGGGTACAGTATTACTCAGACGTTTAATGCCAATGTACCTGAAACTAAAAAAGAATTAGCAGTATAAGTTATGCCAAAAGTAAAAGTACCCAGGAAAAGTGTATCTCTGGACATGACAGCCATGTGCGATATGGCTTTCCTGCTGCTTACTTTCTTCATGTTAACCACGCAGTTCAAGCCGCAAGAACCCATTGCTGTAGATATGCCAGCCTCCGTTTCTGAATTACTATTACCAGATACGGATGTATTGATTATCTCAGTAGCAAAAACAGGTGAAGTATATTTCGGGCTTGATGGGCAACATACCAAAAAGAAACTACTGGAGAAAATTTCTGAGAAGTATGGATTATCATTTACTCCTCATGAAACAAATGAGTTTTTGCTTCTTCCTTCATTTGGTGTTCCGGTAGGTGGGCTGAAGAAATTACTTAACATGAGTAATGAAGAAAGAAATCTTTGGAAGCAGCCAGGTATTCCTGTAGACTCAACCAATAATGAACTGTATGATCTGATTGTGTTTTCCAGAATGTCTAATCCAAAATTAAGAATTGCGATAAAAGGAGACAGGAATACCAATTATGAAGTTATCAGCAAAGTCATTGGAACTTTGCAGGATCAGAATATAAATAAAATAAACCTGATCACCAGCTTACAAAATAAACCAAAACTATAACAGTTTTATAAACTTATAAACCTATGGCAGAAGTAAATACCGACCAGGGGGGGAAGGACGGAAAGAAACGTAGTAAAAAGGCTTCGACCAAGATAGATATGACGCCAATGGTAGACTTGGCGTTCCTGCTGATCACTTTCTTTATGTTGACTACTACATTCAACAAGCCACAATCA
>DATCKK010000038.1:0-2097 GCA_036562325.1 Cytophagaceae bacterium
GATGTATTCAATACCGTCTTTCACATAAGCAAAAAACGTTGTTAAATCTCTGCTACCCATTCCGGGAGTGTCAAGGCACATATCTGTTTCATCATCTCCGCAGGATACTCCGAAAGTTGTAAAGAACTCTGATGAACCTGCAACAGAATTTGCAAACAACAGAATACCGCTATCATCAAATTGTCTTATTGTAAGCCCGGAAAGAACAGCAGCATCTTCATCGGAAGCAGAAAGGTTGACACCGATATATTTTTTGCCTATACGTTTTTTCCAACCATCTGAAACAGGCACTTTTCTTTCAAACTTTTGTGCCATAGGTATTTCACAACCTAGAATAGGTGTATAAACCTTTAGGTATACGCAGTCATTATATCTTTCAAAACGTAATGTCGAATCGGAATTAAAGAAAAACTCACCATTCCACTCAAAAGGTAAGGGGAAGAAACGCTTCTGAGGTATCCAACCGGCACCGTCATACAGCATTACTGTCAGTTTGTCGTTTTCTACTGAGACTTTAAGTATTCCCATATATGAATAGTAAAATCCGCTGAAGCGTTCGCTCCAATCAGCAGGAACCGGCTTAGCAACATATACAGGTTTTTCTTTCTTAGTGAAAACATCAATACCGCGTTCTTCCTTAAGTGCAATAGCAATCAACTCACATAAGAGTTCTAGGTTCTTAGTTTCGCAATCATGCGTACTGGATATGGCTGCTGAAACACGATACTTGGGACAAACAATCAGTTCACTCGAGAACTGCCCTGTTGAACCACCTTTGGTAAGAACACCAGGTCCAAGGTAAACAGAATCACTGGTAAAATTGACACAATCCCAACCAAGGCCATATAATGGAGTAAAATTGTCTTCTTTTAAGAAAGTTTTACCTTGAGGTTTACACATTTCGTTAATAGATTCACTAGTAAATATCCCATTAGGTTCAATAAAAATCCAACCAAAACGTGCACAGTCAGCGATATCTGTCCTTATTCCGCCAGCACCAATTGCCCTTATATACTCAGGCTTTTTGCCCTTTGCTGACATCATTACACGACCGTTGGTATCCATATCACCTACTGCTGTCGATAATGCACCTGCCGGTGTAGTAATGTTGTCTCGGAGAAAATCAATATATTTTTTCCCTGTTACCTCTTCAATTATTGCAACTGCCAATTCAAAACCTTCGTTGCAATATACTGAAAATGCACCTGGATCAGCCTTCAGCTTAGAGTTTCTCCAATACTCATAATTCTCTTCAGTTATGTCATTGCCCATCCATTTATTCACCATCATTTTTTTATAACTGGAGCCGGGCAATCCGCTTGAATGGCACAGTGTCATTCGAACCGTAATATCTTTATATCTTGGATCTCGCATAACAAATCTTGGTAGATACTTACATACAGGCGCATCCAGATCAACCAAGCCCATCTCAACCAGTTTCATGATGGCAGCAGCACAATATACCTTTGATACAGAACCTACATTGTAAAGATCGGTAATATCAGCCGCACTGTTATCCATGCCTCTGGTACCTATAGCGCATGCAGCTACAAGTTTACCGTCGATGATGATTGCTGCGCTCATACCTGCGCCCTTTCCGTTTCTTTTCTCCTCCATATGTTCCTGCAGCTTCTTAGCAAGCTCAAGGTTACTTCCGCAAATATTCATATATATAAACTCCTTCGCATAAATTAATTATTCTCAGCATGATACTTTGTTTATGTTTATGATATCTTTACAAATCTTATCATTTCATTAATACTTGATTCAAAGTCTATATCTACACTGGTTACCTTACCCATAAAATCAACATTGAATTTCACTGGTACAGATAATGACAAGACGCCTAATGGAAGCAAGAATGAATCAAAGCATAAATGTTCCAATGTTGATTCTAATCTGCCCCATTTAGCCACCAAATTACCATCCTTTTCTGTTATCAATACTTTGCCGTAACCGTCATGGTTATATTCTCCGCAGTAATCTTTCAGTTCTAAAGATAATTTTGTATTCTGCGGTACTGAATTTTTTAGTGCTTCAATTTGTTCTTTTGTTTGGTTTAACATTTTAACGTATTCTGATGTATATCTTTCGTTC
>DATCKK010000072.1:0-2180 GCA_036562325.1 Cytophagaceae bacterium
CTGTTGAACTATCTCAACAAAGGCGGCACCTGGCAGGAACACCATATTACAAAAGACCAGGTTGTAAAGCGTAACGGCCATATAAATAATGGCGCGCCTGAGCTTTGGGATTTTGTTTCTGATTTACTGGAGGATGCAATAGCTAAAGGTTATCTGAAAGAAAGTCCTGAATCAAAATAACATTCTTTATAGCAAAATAATTTTCTTATAACCGTGAAAAAGAGCCGAGGCTCTTTTTTATTATCCTGAACAATGCTATACTTTTTTGGTGACTAAAAAACGCAGAGTATTTAACTCTGATGTTATTTTGCACAGTATCATTCACTGGAAAGGCTTAATGATATGAAAATAAAAAGTACTTTTGGTCTTCCGGCCTCTTTGATAGCTATTTTCGTATGGGGAATCTCATTTGTAAGCACCAAGGTTGTGCTCAGAGAACTGCCTCCGGTGACCATTGCTTTTTTCAGGCAATTTATTGCCCTTGTTCCACTTCTCATATTAATGGCAACAAATAAAGAAAATTTAAAGCTCAATAAGGGAGAACTCTTCATCATGGTTCTTTCCAGTTTCTTCGGAATTGTGCTGTACTTTTATTTTGAAAATAAAGGCCTTGAGCTTACTACTGCTTCCAATGCCTCAATTCTAATTGCAGCATTGCCCATGTTTGCTCTTATCACCGAAAGCATAATCCAGCGTAAAAGAATAAATCTTTCTTCACTTATAAGTATTTTTATTTCTATTGCGGGAGTGTATTTTATTGTATTTGAAGGTAAAGCTCCGGATTTTGCCTCAGATTCCTTCATAGGATGCCTTCTTGTTTTCGGTGCGATTATTTCATGGATAATATACACTTTCCTGAGTGATGGCCTGGGAAAGAATTATTCAAGCCTTAAGATGACTACTTTGCAAACAATTATTAGCATTCCACTGTTCATACCTTTTATATTGGGGGAAGTGGACCAGTGGAAAGTGCCATCTGTTCCGGCAGTATTAAATTTAATTTTCCTTGGAGTTTTCTGCTCGGCTCTTGCATACGTCTTTTTTCTGTTTGGCCTTAAGACTCTTGGCCCTGTGGTAATTTCAGCACTGCTGAACCTTATCCCGGTTGTGACAATTGTCGCGGATTCGGTCCTTCTTAAAGAAATGCTTTCCATATATCAGGCCATTGGCGCCCTGCTTATTCTGGGAAGCCTTACTTATCTGAGTGTGTCCAAGAGCAAAGAAAACGCGCCCGGATGAATTGTCCGGACGCCTTCTAATTTTTAATGCAAATATATGTACGGTGATATGTACAGATATATTATTATTCGAAATGCTTAAGGATATTCATCTGATTTTTAGTTAAATGCCTTCCAGAAATCACTTTCGGTATCTATGAATTTCGTTAAATCACTGTACGGTATAAAGAATTCCGGCATTCCCGCCGCATACGCAGCAATTTCATATTCACCGAAATATATGGTTATTCCGTCATCGGAAAGCGCAAAACGGGTCTCGGGAGTTACCCTCACATGATCTTCCCAGTAAATATCTATATCTTCTTTCATCCGGTCACTAACCACTTTGCTCAGGAAAGAAAGGGCCTCATCCTTTAAATCCGGCTTTATTAGTTCTGTAAGGCTTTTATACTGGTTTCCGGTTTTCAAATTAATGTAGTATATGCTTCTGTCCGAGCCGCCATGAGCGCTGCCCAAAGTATAGCCGAACCACTTATAATCTATTACAAGAAGGTCCTTTTTGCGGGCGAGGGTATAGGATGTTTCATGAACCGCGTTCTTAAGGGCATCCCTGGTTAGAATTTCACAAAGTTCTTTCACATTATGCTCTATCAAATTATTGATACGGTTCTGAACCTCCTGATTCTTCATACCTGAAAAAACGGGATAAACAAAATTAGCTGCCGGAGAAAGAGAATGCAAATCAGTCCGGGCAGTTATCCCGTCCCCCAGGTGTGTCGGGCAGGGTCCTGCCCAAATATTACCCTGAAGGTCTGCCACAGTTTCAGAATAATTCAGCTCTCCCCTGAGCAAATTTCCGTCCTTTTTGAAATAACCGTGGCCTTTAAAAACGGGCATGTCATTTGCTTTATTGAATTCCTTGTCATAGAAAGAGACTGTTGAGCCGTCACTTACACATATATAATTCCCGTCAAAATCTTCAACACTATAATATTCCCAGTC
>DATCKK010000090.1:0-10344 GCA_036562325.1 Cytophagaceae bacterium
CAATCAGGAGCTGTAAGTTATCTGGTATGGTGGAGGCCGGTAGGAGGTTCATGGACTACCAATGCAACAGTAACAGGAAACAGTGTTAATGTAACCGGTTTAACCAGTGGAATCGAATATGAGTTTACTGTACGCTCTAACTGTTCAGGTACTTCAAGTGCATTTGCATCTCCATATTATCGATTCACTACACTGGCAGCTAATAAAGCTCCGGTAGTAAGTATAACTTCACCGTCAAATGGTGCTTCATATACAGCGCCGGCAACAGTTACCATTACTGCTAATGCTTCGGATAGCGACGGTTCTATTGCTAAAGTAGAATTCTTCAACGGGTCTACCAAAATCGGTGAAGATGCAACGTCTCCATACTCAATACAATTAACCAACTTGGGAGCGGCTACTTATACCATTACAGCAAAAGCGACAGATAACCAAGGTGCGTCTGCTACATCTGCAGCAGTTACTTTCACAGTAAATCAGGTAACTACATGTTCTGTACCTTCTAACCTTTCTGTGGCCAATGTTACAACAAATTCTGCAACCCTTAAATGGTCAGCACAACCTGGTGCAGAAAGATACCTTGTATGGTGGAGACTTGCCGGAACTAGCTGGACAACTTATGCTTATACTACTACAAATAGCTATAGCCTGACCGGGTTACAGAGCGGTAAAGTGTATGAGTTTACTGTAATGACCTACTGTTCAGGAACCAGCAGTGAGTTTTCAGCGAACTATAGTTTCACAACCGAAGCCGCCTCTGCTTGTACAGGCGTAGCTCAATACAAAGAAAACGGAGGTTATACAGCAGGAAGTAAAGTGCAAAATGCAAATGGAGTTTATCAGTGCAGACCATGGCCTAACTCAGGATGGTGTAATGGTGCAGCCTGGGCTTATGCTCCGGGAACAGGCACTTACTGGCAAGATGCATGGGTTTTAGTCGCTTCATGTGGTACTACACCTGCAGCACCAACTGTTAACTTGCCGGAGCCTGTGGTAAATCCGAACCCGGCCTCCGGGGCTAAAGAAATAGAAGTTTCATACTACTCTGAAACAGATGGAAACGAAGAGCTTTCAGTTATACCTTTCTCAGGAAAAGTAGTATCAAGTGAAACAATAAAAGTAAATCGTGGAGAAAATAAGATTAAAGTAAATATAAGTGATCTGGTAGATGGAATCTACTTAATAAAGATAGGAAAACATAGTGTAAGGTTTGTAAAGGACTAATCAATCCCGATTAGAGTTAAGTATAAAAGGCTGCCTTTTCTAAGGCAGTCTTTTTTGTACTTGATACAAGTCCTTGATAATGACATATCGCTTTAACTGGGTGAAAGTTTGATCATTATCAAATTTATTGGTCACCTATTGTAATATTCCTTCCAACAGAACTGTATAGACATTGAAAACAAAAGATAAGAAAATAATAAATGCCATAAGATCAGGGGAAGATCATAAAGCGCTGGAAACATTATATAAATGCATGCTGCCTCATATTATAAGAATGGTAAATACAGGTAGCGACAGAGAAGAGACAGCAAAAGATATACTTCAGGAGGCAATGCTAATATTTTATAAACAAGTTATTTGTAACAAATTTGATGAGTCTTATCCCAATGGAATAGGGGGCTTTATATATTCAGTGGCAAAAAACTTATGGATTAATCAAATAAAAAGATCTAAAAAGTTTATTCAGATAGATTCTGAAGATATACTTGATTTGAGAGAAACGAACATTCTTGATGAAATTGAGTTTAACGAACGAAGAGAACTGGTAGAAAAGATATTTTCACAGTTAGGAAGTAAATGCCAGGAATTATTAAAGTTGACTATTTATGAAGAAATGACTATGAAAGAAGTGGCTGAAAAAACCGGATACCCCAATGCAAATGCAGCTACTGTGGCTGCTCACCGTTGTAAGAAAAACCTGACACAAATCATTAAAAAATACAAATCACTTTATACATTGGTAGAATGAACGAACTCGATAACCCTAACTATTACTTAATCAACGACTACCTGAAAGATAAACTTTCCGATGAAGAAAGTCGGCAACTTGAAACAGAACTTAAGGAAAATACGAATCTTCAGGAAGAAGTATTTTTCTGCAAATTAGCTCAGGAACTGATTATAGAAGAAAGATACGCTCATATAGCAAAGTCGATACGAAGTAACTTGCCAGTTTTCTCTCTGTAAAAGATCTGGTTATTAAATATTTTGTATCTTTCTTCTTTCTGAGTTTTTATATTTTTTTGATGGCCAGCTTGTCCCGAAAAATAAATTTTCAATTATTACCAATAAAGAAGTCAGACAGGTAGTGGCCTGAGAATGTATGTTTTTAGCAGGAAACATACGGAAATATATAAAACAAATCAAAACAACCTATTGATTTATAGGTGAATAATTGTTGTCGATAAAATTCCATTCGAGCCGAAGCCCACAAGCATTTTCATTCATATTTAATTATCACAGATTATTATATTTAACAGATTCCCGAAAGTGGTTAATGATCAAGAACTAATAAAAGTACAAAGCAACTTCGGTATAAATAAATCGTAATTATTGTAATAATAACATTAGCTAATTGTATTAGTTTCGTTAAAGTTGAAGATAGAAGATAAGGACATATTAAAAGCGATCAGATCAGGAGAGGATCATAAAGCTTTAGAGGCTTTATATAAATATTTGCTGCCTCATATTTATAAGTTAGTAAATGTAGGAAAAGATAAGGAAGAGGAAGCCAAGGATATCCTGCAGGAGGCAATGCTAATATTTTATAAGCAGGTAATTAACAACAAGTTTGATGAAAGCTATAGTAATGGAATTCGTGGCTTCATATATTCGGTAGCCCGAAATCTATGGATCAATCAAACTAAAAAGAACAAAAAATTTATTGATTTGAATTACCAGTCTATTGAGAATATTAAGGATACCAATATTCTGGATGAGTTAGAAATCAAAGAAAAAAATCAGTTGATTGAAAATATATTTTCCAGGCTGGGCGATAAGTGCCGGGAACTGTTGAGGCTATCCATCTTTGAAGAACTAAGTATGAAGGAAGTTGCTGAGAAGACCGGATATCCTAATCCCAATGCGGCTACTGTGGCTGCGCATCGTTGTAAAAAAAGCCTGCTGGAAATACTAAAGAAGTATAAATCGGCTAATACAATTACCCCATGAGACAGGATGCGGACATATATCAATTAATCGATGATTATCTAGACGATAAACTATCCGAGGAAGCGAATAGAGATTTTGAGCACATGATGAGCATTGATTCCGAACTAAAAGAGGAAGTGTTTTATCGTAAGCTAGGTAAGGAATTAGTGGTAGAGGAAAGGTATTATGAAATAGCAAAATCTATAAGAAATACACCAATACCTCCTCAGGGCATACAAAAGTATGCATCGCTTAAAAAATGGAGTGGATATATTTCAGCTGCCGTTATTGCAACTTTAGCAGTTGTCTTTTTCTTAAAAGATAAAGAGCCTAAGGAAGAAGAAGTAACAATAACGTCGGAGAGTATTGCTGAACCTGAAATAATCATAAACGAAGAAATTGCGAATACCAACATAATAGAAGAAGAGGTAGTAACTGACCCGGCTCCAAACCCTGGGGTTACTCAAAATACGGAGAAAGTAGTATCTATTAAAAATGATGATACGCCACAAAAAGAGGTAAATCAAGCTCTGGACAGCTCGTACCTAATTGAGATACCTGTCGATAATATTACTGAATTAAGCCAGGCTCAGTCTGCGAAAAGCTTCCATCCTGCCAAAGGGGAGTTGTGGGCCATACCGGTAGAATCAGGCAAAACAGGGAAGTTAAGAATTTTTGATAAAACGGGTAAAGAAGTTTATACCGCTGATGTGTCGTATGAAAAGACAAATCAATGGGATGGAAGAGCTACCGATGGAACAAACCTTGGAAGCGGAAATTACACGTACCTTATTGATTATGGAAGCGGGGATACCCAACATGGAATTATCACTATCGTTGATTGATAGTGATAATTCCTATCATCAGGGAATACTGTCTTGATTTCATTATAGAGATTTCAACTCATTCCCCGGATTATACCCGATCAGGAATATACAATCATAAAAAACCAACACTTAACTTTAAGCGATATGGATATAGCAGCATTCGTGCCATGATATGATAAGAAGTATTATTATATATACGCTGTTTTTCTATTTAATCTTCGCTGGCTTTTCAAGTGTTTATGCCCAGGATAAATCCATTTTTCATATAACTAAAAGTTATATGAAACTAGCCGAAAAACATTATCAAAAGAGTTCATATATTCTTGCTATCAATTATTATAAGAAAGCTCTTGATGTAAACCCTGATCTGGCTTTAGCCAAGTTAAGAATAGCAGATTGTTACCGTTTACTTAATAATACACAGGAAGCAGAGCTGTGGTATGAACAGGTTGTAAATAATATGGCTATTATCCGGCCTAAGGATAAGCTGAACTATGCACAGATTCTTCTTGCCAATGGAGAGTATGAAAAAAGTAAAGAATGGTTCAGCAAGTACAATCAGGAAGCAAGAGCAGACAGCATCGCTATCCGAAAAATAGAAGGTATTGTAAATCTCAAACTTTTCTACGAAGACTCTTCTACATTTCCCTATAAATATTTACCCATTAACACTTCTTACTCAGATTTTAGTCCGGTATACTACTCCGATGGAATTGTATTTACTTCCTCGCGAACCAATAATAATTTTATAAAAATTAAAAATGCTAAAGACAACTCCGCCTTTCTTGATTTGTACTATAGTAAACTGAATCAATATAAAATGCCCGAACCTCCCGTTAAGTTTGATGAACGGATAAATAGTGCATTGCATGAAGGCCCCGTAGCATTTTATGATAATGACACCAAAATGGTGTTTACAAGAAATCAGCAGAATCTCCCATCCCTAAAAGGTAACAACAGAACAAGTACCCTGTCATTGTTTTTTGCTGAAAAGAATGATAAAGGAGTTTGGTCTAATATACATCCGTTTACTTATAATAGCCCCAAATATTCGGTGGCACATCCAACTATTACTGAAGATGGGAACAAACTGTTTTTTGTTTCCAACATGCCGGGCGGATATGGGGGGACAGATATATATGTTTGTTATCGAAAAGACTCTACCTGGGGGCAGCCTATAAACCTGGGGCCACAAATTAATACTTCAGCTAACGAAGCTTTCCCTTTTATCTTTAATGATTCTCTTCTTTACTTTTCTTCCAGAGGATATAGTGGATTGGGTGGATATGATATATACAGAGCCATAAGAATAAATGATACCCAGTTTGGCCAGGTAAAAAATATGGGGTATCCGATTAACTCCAGTCAGGATGATTTTGGCATACACTTTTATAAAGATGGTATGGCCGGCTATTTTAGCAGTAACAGAAATAATGGAGGAACAGATGATGATATATTTTCTTTTGAAGTGGTAAAAATTTTGGTGGAGGGAAAAGTAAAAGAAGAAAACAAGGATAAGATTATTAATGATGCTTCTATAAAGCTATACTATAACAATAAGGAAATAGTATCGAAAAAAAATAATAGTGATGGAAGGTTTTATCTAAATCTTGATCCTGAAAAAATATATGTGCTGGAAGTTTCAAGAGAAAATTATAAAACGAAAACCATTCAGATTTCTACCAAAAATGCACAGAAAGATGATATAATACGGTTGGGTGTTATCGAACTTGAAAAATTGTTAAAAGTATTTGTGAAAGGAACTGTCAAAACAGCTAATACCGTAAGGTTTGATTCTGTTACCGTATTGTATAAGGAGCTAGGAACAAACATTATTGATACACTTTTACTGGATCATCGGGGAGAGTTTTACACAGAAATAAATCCGGAAAGTTCTTATGAGTTTTTTGCAATAACAGAAGACATGGCAGGAAGTGTTTCAATAAAACCGACCAAAAGAAAACTTGGAGTGTCTATATTCTATGCAAGTATTCAATTGCTTCCTTATGAAAATGTTACTATAAACGCTGTTGTAAAAGCAACAGATAAAATAATGCCCTATACTAAAGTTATCATAAAAAATAAGTTAACTGATAAAACGGAAGAGCTATATACCAATGATGTCGGGCGATGCAGGTTCAATGTGGATACGTATGCCAATTACGTCATTACAGCCATTGATTTCATGGGAAATCAGCTAAGCCGTGAGTTTAATTTTAGCAATGGAAAGAATAAAGATATAGAACTGATCTTTAATCATAGCGAGGTTTACGAAATGGAAAAACCTCAACCTTAAACTCTATTATTGCCCTCAGCTAATATCAAAAATTCAATTATAAACTGTGCTTTTTTAACGCATTTAACTAATTCATAATTAAAGAGAAATAAGTTTTTATAAACTTTTTAATTATTTTTTGTAATATTTTTTTAGTTGAAAATGTATAAGGGTTGAATTTGATAACAAACTATTACTACTATGATGAAGCCATTAAAACAATTAGGAATGTACAGCTTAATAGCTAGTACCATTATTTTCAACAATGCTTGTAAGAAAAAAGATAATGAAACACCACCTGCACCTGTGACTACAGATATAACAGCTTCCGGTGAATTTACAGAAGAAGCATTTCCTGGCAGAACAGGAAAGCAGGTAACTGGTTATATTGGTGAAAACGAAGTTGTGGCTACAGAGATTGATGGCCATTATATATTCGAAGGAGATATTTTAGTTTCTCCGGAGCCATTTGTTGAATCAGAAAACGGGCGTGTTACCGGTGTTGGAAGAAAAAGCAGCCGATGGCCTAATGGTGTAATGCCATATGTTATAGGTTCATCTATATCTGCTGCGAAAAAGCAAAGAATCATGGATGCAATAGCTCATTGGCAAGCTAAAACATCTATACGATTTGTTCAAAGAACCAATCAAAAAGATTACGCAGAATTTGTGAACTCCAGTGGTTGCTCTTCTTATATAGGAATGACTGGTGGAAGGCAAACGATAAACATTGGTGATGGTTGTACAACTGGAAATATCATCCACGAAATTGGCCACGCGCTGGGATTGTACCATGAGCAAACAAGGATAGACAGAGACAACCACGTGATCATTCACTGGGATAATATTCAAAGCGGACACTCCCATAACTTTAATAAAGCTTCTTCTTCTTCCGCATTTGACAACGGATCAATGGATTTCGGATCTATAATGATGTATGGTCCATACTCCTGGTCAAAAAACAATAAGCCTACTATTACTAAAAGAGATGGTTCTACCTATTCTGTCCAAAGAAACGGTTTATCTGCTGGAGATATTAGTATAATTGGTGTTATGTACGGAGGAGGTACTACTACAACTAATAAGCTTCCAGAAGTAAAAATAACTTCTCCTGCTTCTGGTGCTTCTTATAACGCTCCTGCTAATGTAACTATAAATGTTACTGCAACTGACAGCGATGGTTCTATATCAAAAGTAGAGTTCTATAATGGAAGCCAATATCTCGGACAAGATTTAACATCTCCTTATTCTTTCACACTATCTAATCTTGCTGCAGGTACTTACTCAATTACTGCAAAAGCTACTGATAATAAAGGTGCCAGCAAAACATCTACTGCTGTTAGCATAACCGTAAAGAATCAAGTAATTAACAATCCTAATGCAGTATTAACAGTGTATCAACATTGCAACTACAGTACTTCAGGTTATGCGGTAGGTTTAGAAGTGGGTGAATATCCAAAATTATACAACTTCAGAGGTATCCAGGATAATGACATCTCTTCATTGAAAATTAAGCCAGGATATGAAGTAATAGTATATCAATACGATGACTTTAAAGGGCCATCTTACACCTTTACCAGTGATGTTAGCTGCTTAATCGATAAAAATATCAATGATTGGATTTCATCTATCAAAGTTCGTCCAATTAGTCAACCTGCATCTCCGGTAATTGTATATCAACATTGCGACTATAAAGGATATGGAGTTGGTTTAGATGTTGGAGATTACCCAACTTTATATAACTACAAGGGAATTCAGGATAATGATATCTCTTCATTAAAAGTTGCTAAAGGTTACGAAATAACAGTTTATAAATATGATTACTATCAAGGCCCTTCACTCACTTTCAGAGCTGATGATCCTTGTCTGGTAGATAATAATATAAATGATTGGATATCATCTATTAAAATCAGGAAGATTCAATAAGTGCTTCAAAAATAACAAAAGGCTTTACCTGCGACAGGTAAAGCCTTTTTGTTATTTTATCCTCTGAATCAATTATATATATATATATATGTTGAAGTTGCTATATGGCGATCATTTCTGCAAATAAGTTGTATTTTCCTTATATATCATGGTATATAAATAGTGAGTAGATGTTGGCAATTTGAAGTTAACGGTTCAGAGAGAATTAATCGATAAACACTAATAACCAGCCAATGAATACCATTAATGCTTAAAAACTTATGGTGGTTTGACTCGTATAAATTCAAGAAAATATCCCGGGCGGGAATTGGAAGTTTATAATATGTGCTGATCATTTACACTTAATAAGAAGTGTTCTGTTGATACAGATTTTATGAGGAAATTTATGAGGGTTAGAAAGTTTTTATTATATATTCTTTTATTATTTGTACTGTTACCGAAGAGTATATTCGCACAGGGAACCAAAAAAGAAGATACGGATGACTATGCTGTACCAGTTGCTGATACAGAAAACGGGTACCATCATAAACAGCCACATTCATTATTGTTGAATGCGTCTGTTCCTTTAGGCGAAGATGATCCTCAAATTACGGGAACAAAAACAGATGCCAAATGCTATGGTTCATCTGACGGTAAGATCGAATACACTATTTCTGGTTTGACACCTCCTCTAAATTATACATGGAGCAATGGAGTTTCCGGAACAGTTTACGGCTCTTGCTATACACTTATCAAAATTGATAATCCATCCGAAGCGCATACAGATTACCAGGTGCAAGTAACCATACCCTATTATGCCGGTACTACTATGAGATCGGATTTTGCCAATATCCGGTTCACTGATAGTGCAGGAGTACAACCCTATAGTTATTGGTTTGAGGAGTCCACTGCTTCAAGCGCCAGGTTTTGGGTCAAAGTCCCATCTATTCCTGTAGGTACATCCTATATGCGTGTCTCTTACTGCAACCCATCTGACCTGTCACTATCTGACGGATATGCTACTTTTGATTTTTTTGACGACTTTGAAGATGGAAATGCTTCTGGCTGGACGTATCAATGTCAAAATAACACAGAAGCAGGTGATGTATGCTCTGCGTCAGTTACTACAGATGAAAATTATAATTTTGAACCCGGGTATAGTTTAAAATTATATGGTTATGGAGCATGTTCCGGGACAGAGAATTATCTTGAAACAATAGTTATCAGACAAATTACTCTTCCTGTTCGGGAATTTGTTCATGATGTATCCTTCAGACAACGTATATGCAATCATACAACATGTCCGGAGGGACTAAGAACTTATGTGTATGGATACTATAATGGCAATTTACAATACGGTTATTATTTGGAGAGACCATCGTCAACTTGTGGTTGTTCCGTATCAGTCAGGTGGTTTAATGCTTATGGAGAGTCCTTTTATGGTACAGGTAGTGCTGCCCCACTCAGAATTAGGTCACGTATACCCAATTGCGGAAGAGAAGGAGCTTATATTGATAATGTACGAATTCGAAAATATTCCTCATCAAGTGATCCGGTCATTACGGTTAATCCACCTCAAACACTGGTATTAGATAATCTGGCCGCGGGTAGTTATACCATCACTGTTACGGATGGGAGTTCAAACACTTCTCAAAGTACCTTTGAAATTGAACAGCCGGCGAATGTTTCAGGAACCGGAGCATCCGGTTGTAGTAATACTTCTGTGACATTGTCTGTATCAGGATCATATAGTTCCTATAAATGGTACACTGAATCAACTGGTGGGACCGGAACAACAGGAGCCACCTTTACTACGCCGGTACTTGCTACTACCACCAATTTTTATGTGTCCGGTGTAGGAAGTAACGGGTGTGAGACTTCTCCAAGAACGGCAGTTACGGCAACCATCCATGCACGGCCATCTGCACCATCTGCATCAAATGCTTCAAGGTGTGGCCCCGGTACAGTTATATTGAGTGCTGGTGGATCACCTTCTGGTTACCGATGGTACGATGCTGCCACTGATGGTACTTTTTTAGGTGCGGGAGCAACTTATACTACACCATGGCTAAGCAGTACAACTACTTATTATGTAGCTGCGGTAAGCTCAGCCAATTGTCAGAGTGCTACAAGAACATCTGTTAGTGCGGTGATAAATACCATACCCTCAGCTCCAACTGCATC
>DATCKK010000115.1:0-6550 GCA_036562325.1 Cytophagaceae bacterium
GAATAACTGTCCATTTTGTGCCAAATCTGCCGACGAAGCATTTTTAACTTCCAAAAACTTTCTCGCTATCTACAATATTGCTCCTGTTTTACCAGGACACTCTCTGGTTATTCCCAAAAGGCATGTGGAAAGTGTATTTGACTTAACCGAAGAAGAAACTGGTGAATTAATGCAACTGGCAAGAAAAGTAGCTATGCTTTTGGGAGAAGAACTGGATACTGATGCCTTTGATTGGGCGGTTCAGGAAAAAGAGGAAGCCGGACAATCTATTCCACATGTTCACATGCATGTTGTGCCCAGAAAAATAGGCGACCTTCCCAAGCCAGGCGACTGGTATCAGGAGTTGGAAAAAAGTGAAGTACATATTGAAAGTACACATCGAAAGAAACTCAATCCGGAGGAAATGAAAGTAATTGTTGACCGATTGCGCAAAGCAGGTGAAAAATTGGCTCAGTAACAGAGAATAATATATAGTGAGCTTAGAGTCCTGAGTAATTGCTAATGTAGAAGATAAACTACTTCATTACTCAACTCCCTGCTCAGGACTCATTTTGTATTCTCTATAATTTGCTTTTCAATCACTTTCAATAAACCTTCTTCTCTTATCAGTCCGGGAATAAACTTATTTCCTATCAGAAAAGAGGGTACTGCTTTAATATCCATTTCATGATGAGCATGTCTCAGCGCCTCCTGATGTTTCCTCCTGTATATTCTTTCTTCCATGGCAATACGGAAATCTACAGGATCCAAGCCTATATCGGTAATGATTTCCGTTAGTATAATAACATTACCAATATCCAGTCCCAGTTGGAAAAAGCTTTTAAAAACTCCTGCAAGGTATTCTTTTTCCAGCCCTTTCTCTTTAGCGAACTGAAATCCTTCAAATGCAAGGTCAGTATAAGGTTGAGGGGATATATCAGGCAGGATAATTTTAACGCCCAATTGCCTGGCCATAGGCAGAACAGAACTTTCCCAAACCTTCGTGAGGTATTCCCCTTCCGGTTTCAACGTTGGGGCAGGATAAGGCCTGAGCTCGTAAGGCATCCACTCCACATCTATTTCATTTCCCTTATCTTCTGTTATCCTTTCGATAATCTGCTCAGCAAAAAAACAATAAGGACATACAAAATCCAAATACACTTTTATTTTTACCATAGCCTTCCCCTATAAGTTCTGTATTAGTAAAACAGTATTCTTACCGGGAATGGTTTCTTAATGTAAAGTATCTATAAGGTGTAATAATCGGTTTTCTCATGAGACAGGATACGGATTACTTTCATTCGCACCAAATTCACAAGTATTCTGTTGGCCCTCCATCGGGATATGTTAGCCAATTTACAGAACTCCTTCATAGTAACCCGCTCGTTCTGTTCGAGGTATTCCAACAATCTTTTTTCTGGTTTGCCAAAGTTAATACGGGGTGTATGGCCTCTGGTGTCCGATTTCATTACATCCAGCATTACTTTGGATGCTAACAAGCATTGATCCTTTACCCGAATATATGCCCACCATTTATTATCTTCTCCTTTGGCATAATGCGGTTTCTGATCACTTTCAGGAATATCAGCCACCAACACACTTTTCCCGTCCAGTATTTCTTCCGAAAACTCTATAACTACCGGAGGTTTACAAAAGGCTTGTGCTGCGCCTTCTAACATGTGCTTTTCTTCTTCCGGAGTAATTCCGAAGATTCCGCCATTATCTTTTACACCTACCAGAATTTTTCCCCCACGGGTATTAGCGAATGCTACAAGGGTTTTAGCTATTTTGGGAATACTTGTTATTGTCTGCTTAAAATCAAGCGTTTCACTTTCTCCCTGTTGTATCAACTGACGCAGCATGAAACTTCAAAATTTATGGGTCAAAATTTAACAATTTTCATCCAATAATAAATCCTCTGCTGCTATAAAACTTATAGATTTGCCGGTGAAATCAAACCAAAGCAGTGTAATTCTGTTACTCCAATCAAAACCCGAATACCATGAATTTATCCCTTTCTCAACCTTCTATAGAAACTTACCAACATAATGCTTTTGCATTTATTAAAACACAATTAATGATCATGCATAAAACCGCTTTTATCCTGCTGTTCATTACTCTCTGCATTTCCGCACTAAACGCATATAGTGCAGATATAAGGACCGGCAATGTAATACGAATTGACACTGCTGTTAGTGAAGATCTATATGCCGCAGCACAAAAAATAATCATTAAAGCCCCTGTAAGAGGTGACCTCATCGGTGCTGGTCAGGAAATAAGAATAGAAGACTCTATTTATGGCGATATCAATGCTGCTTGTGAAATACTTCACATTTCAGGCCCGGTAATGGACGATGCAAGAATAGCTGTCAGAGCTATCACATTGGAATCTGAAATTATGGGCGACCTGGTAGTATTCGCTGCTGAAACACATATTGCCAAGAATGCACGCATAAGAGGAGACCTGATTGTTTTTTCAGGCGAAGTAACTATTGATGGAACCATTGACGGGGCTATTATTTTAAAAGGAGGAAAAATAACCATCAACGGTAGTATACAAGGAAGTGCCAAAGTTAGTGCGGGTGAATTAATAATAAATGGCTCGATAAACGGGCCGGCAGAACTTGCTGCAAACTCTATCCAGTTATCTAACTCTTCATTGTTGAAAGGTGAAACAAGGTACTGGCAGGAAGCCGGTAAACTGGCAGAGGATAAAGAAAATGACCTGTTAATATTTGACGAATCACTTGCCAGAGAGATTCAGGAGAAAGACGACTGGAAAGCCTTACCCATGGGGTTTGCCGTATGGAATATATTGTTTGGGATACTGGCAATTACCCTATTCCACTTCATGTTTAAAAAACCAACAGCAAAGGCATCTTATTTCTTTATCTCCGATTCTATAAGATCTATTGGCTACGGATTACTTTACTTCCTGCTTATACCGATAGTAGCAGTTTTGTTTATTCTCTCACTGATTGGCATACCTTTCGGAATATTGCTTTTCATACTATATCTGGCTTCCCTGTTTTTCTCCATTATATTAGCCAGTCTGGTAATAACTTACAGTTACCAAAGAAAATACAATAAACACTGGAACAACTGGCCTACTATAGGTTTCTCAATTATTGTATATCTGGTTCTAAAACTAATTATGTTGATTCCTGTAATTGGCTTTTTGATTATCTGCATTGTTGTACTTGCCACGTTAGGCAGCTATGTTATGAGCTTCCGAAGAAAAAAAGAAATAGAATCTGTGGGTTAAAAGTTATAGGAGTTTAAAAGGCCTCCCCCTTCATTGCTAACAAACTAAACCTTCAGGGATTTGCTTAAAAATGGCATTAATTCAGGCGCTTCTAAGCTAAATCCTTGAAGGTTTATAGCATTGGCCCATCATGCTCAGAAAATGCCTTTGTTATTCATTTAAATCACTGATACTTACAAAGAAAAAAGAAATCCAACAGAAGATTCCGCTAAAAAATTCATCATTACCATGCAAATTATTCGTATATCCTGATTAAATTGTCAATCGACAGTATTGAGTGTATGATTAAAAGTTATAACAAATTATTAGAAGGTAATAAAAAGTGGGCCAATGATCAGATTGCCAAAGATGCTGATTTTTTTAAAAAATTAACACAGTTACAAAAGCCCGAATATTTGTGGATAGGATGTTCCGATAGCAGAGTTCCTGCCGAGGTAATTACCGGTGCTACCCCCGGCGAGATATTTGTACATAGAAATATTGCCAACCTTATAGTGCACACCGATCTTAATCTGCTTAGCGTGGTAGAATACGCCGTAAAAATACTGAAAGTAAAACACATTATTCTTTGTGGCCATTATGGTTGTGGGGGCATTGAGTCATCCATGGAAAATACGGCTTACGGATACGTTGATAACTGGCTCAGGAATATAAAGGAGATATATGTCAGGAACCTGGATGAGCTTTGTAATATCAAAGACCCTCAGGAACGCAATAATCGCCTTGTGGAAATCAATGTGGTTGAACAGGTAAAAAATTTGTGCAAGACCAAAGTAGTACAAAAGGCATTGGAAAAAAAATCATTACAGGTACATGGATGGGTCTATGCAATGGACACCGGAGAAATAAAAGAGCTAACACATGCAGACAATACGTTAAAAGCTGTCCATCCTATTTTTAAATACAACATGGAGTAATTGCTGCCTTTCCTAGATTAAAAAACGTTTAACTTATTTCCACTAATATCCTTCAGCTTACATATAATACCAATGTATGTAAGCTGATTATTTATTTCCCGTACCCCCTTCCATTCTCTAACTTTAGTTGCATTAGGTAAACACATAGCCTGTTCGGGAGCTCAATGTTTATCTAACAATTAGAACACTTTAGTGTTTTTTATTATAACATTATAGTGTCTATGTTTTAACTGAAGGAATCTTTAAAAGTTATGACAAAACAAATAGATGAATTATTCTTTAAGAAAGAACCAATAAATAATAAAACGCCCAAAGGATTTAAAGTAAAAAAGGACTACTCAAAGTTAAGCAAAGCTGAGTGGAACAATGATAGTATTATAGCAGGATGGGGTGCCTGTTCCAGAAGCGGCTGCCCTTGCCAGCATTTTGAAGGCAATGCCTACAGCTATTGGGTATGTACAAACTGTGGCCATAACTATAGCGATCATTGGTAGTATTAACTTAAATTACCTTAAAAAATGGCCTGCCTTTGAGACAAGCCATTTTAAATATCTATTCTACCTAATACTCTCAAATCTATTGATATATTTCAATTAAAAATCATTTTACTATTTTAAGATATTTACTTGAAATCCATCCTACAGGCCTGTAATATTCATAATCATTGTTACCTTCATAATACAAATATTTATCATTATCAGGAAGCTGGTCCATTATCACCAACCACCAAATACGGCCTGTTGAATCAGTAGATTCTGCGTATGCAATTCCTCTGTCACCGGCCTCATAAATTGCTGCAATATTCTGACCTTCTATAGGATCGAAGTCTAAATAAGCTTTATCTAAATCAGTTAGTATTTCAGGAGAGTATCGCAAATAGTATGGAGTATTTACTATTTCAAATCGTATTGGCTTAATTAGTTGAGAAGGAATTTCAGTCTCACGCAACTTAGCTATATCATTAATAATTTCAAATTGTTTTGACACAAAGTTATATCTAAATACTTCTACATGGTCAACATATCCTGCACAACAAGAATAATCAAGTACAACTAATTCAATGCCGGTGCTTGATTTTTTCAAATCTAAAATCCTTCCAAAAAAAACTTGTTGCTTTATGTATTTATGGTTTATTCGTTTATAAATTATCACTAATTCGCCCTCTCCTCCACTCCATCCATTGTAGATCAATTCATTTATATTATCATTATCTATATCCACTAAATGAAAGTCACTTTGGTGCTCTTCAACAGAATTCAACAAATCATAATAAGGAAAATTTTCCAAGATTTCCTTATTTGCGGTCAAAAAATCAGATGTTACTTTTGAATCTTCCCAAAGCGTCCAATCTTGCTTGTCATAATTAAAATAGTTCAAATCCTGACTGAAACAGGGTACCTGTAACATGGACATTAATATGAGGAATACAATATTTTTCATTTATTTATTTTTTATTAATTTCTCACCTATTTAAAGCGTGCACGGGCAACGATAGAAGCCCGAAACCGCTTCGTATATTTCACATCAGGTCGTTCTTGCCAACTATTTTCAGGTTTGATTAGCTCATAGCCTACTTTGTCTTCAATAACGTAAGGCTTGTCATTTGTCAAAACATGTAAGGCTCTCCATAAAGCTGTCCTTACTGCTGTATTATCTGGTTCTACATTCTTTGTCTGTTCCATACTTACAATATCATCAGATACCAAACTAATAATACTATATCAACTCTATACATCACTGGTATTGATTCGAAAAACGTGAATTAATATAGCAAAATATTTAGCCTCATCTTAAACTGATATCATATATACCAGTATTAAGTGCAAAGATTTATTTCGCTTTTATCGGTATCCAAATTTCTTCCTCGGATTCCGGGTCATTATTTTTATATTTTTCCCCCAGTACTTCAAAATGCGGCCTGTCATCTAAAACATAATTAGAAGCAGGTAACCATGTTCCCAAAACGTATTGAAAAATTGAATTGTCAGTACTTAATCCTTTGTAATGGAAAACTGCATACAATCCTCCCGGTAAAACAAAAGTCTCCATCCCTTCCGGTACATTATCAAAGTCTGCGACCTCTACTGCCGCCCAACGTTCAAACTCATTATCAGGTTTGAAGTCAGCAAAATGGGACGGATGGTATATTGCCAATGAAATCAAATCATTTGTCAAATTATTGGTTATCTCTTTTCGCTTGGGCATAAAGCTTTTCCAAAGTTCGCTAATCTTATAATCTGCAAAACTCATTGAAAGCCGCTTACCAACTAATATCTTTTCATTGGCTATTTCAATTCTTGGTATCATCTTTCTATTTCTATATCGTATTTCTCTAAAAGTCCTGCTACGCCCACAATCGAAAATCGGGCTTTCTTAATTCGGTTGATTT
>DATCKK010000150.1:0-2568 GCA_036562325.1 Cytophagaceae bacterium
TTTATCAACAACCCGGTAGAAGTAACCCAAAACGGTTATTTGTATATCTTTGTAAGTAACGAGAGTAATTTTCCGGTGTTCTTTGACAACCTGCTCGTGACCCACACGCCAGGCAGAATTTTAGAAGAGACGCACTACTATCCATTCGGGTTGACAATGGCGGGAATATCGAGTAAGGCTGCTGGTACATTAGTTAACAAATACAAATTCGGAGGGAAGGAATTAAGCAGTAATGATTTTAGTGATGGCAGCGGATTAGAGTTGTACGACTTCCATGCAAGAAACTACGATCAACAGGTGGGGAGGTTCTGGAGTAATGATCGAAAGGCTGATAAATTACATGGAATTAGTCCGTATAACTACGCTTTAAATAATCCTATTAAATTTATTGATCCAGATGGAGAATATCCAATAACCATTCATGTAAGAAGCTTTGCACCCTTTGCAACTTTTGGTGGAGGTAATTGGGTTGGAGATAATAGAGGATTTTCAACTGATCTTAATAAGACTTCACGAATTAGGCAAGAAACCAATTATGAAACCACAACGCAGCAATATACTTCAAAAGCAATAGGAAGCATATCTACTGCATTAATTGATCCATTAAATCCTGCATCGGGACCTATAGTTGCACAATCCGAAGCACGGATTCAAGGTGGCGATGATGGTAGGGGAAATGGTAAAGGAGATAGATTTTCTACACATTTATCAGGCAATGATGATGCTGTTATCCGAGGACTTGATGGAACTCCGTTAGAGAACATGCAAAGTCCAGATATAGATGTTCATGCGAGCTTTTCTGTGGTTGCCGGTGGAACGGATAACAACGGAAATCAATTTTTGACTATACAAGGATCAATTGGTGGTGATGGTTTTCCTGCCGTCGAGGCTTTTGTGTCAGATGCAAAAGGTAACAAAGTATTTATGGGGATAGGAGCAGCCCAATATGGACCAAACGAAGGACCTTTTACTGCGCTATGGGGAGATAGAAATCAACACATGGCTAATTTGCAAGTAACAGTGGCTGTTGATAAAAATGGAGTTTTTCAAGGTGTCTGGCAAACAACGTGGAAAGATGGTCAGCCAATTCAAACTTATTTGAGTATTGCTGATTGGAATAAGCAATTCGAAAATAAAACTGCCACTAAAAAGTAAGATATGTTACTAAGAATGCTGTTTTTTTCATGCTTAATGTTCGGTTTTTTTACATCATCGTGTCAGAAGAAAAGTGAAGATTGTATTTACATAATTCCAAGGGACTTTGAAGGTAATATTCTCATCATCTTTAATCAGAAAGATGGAATGGATATATCCTATGAAGATGGGAAGCGAGTATATAAAATAGATAGTACAGGAGTGCTAAAAACACAATTTGTCGAGAATTATGGGGTGCATCAGAATTTCTTTTATGTAGTAGAGGAGAATAATAAACGTATTCCTTTGAGATACTTGCTTCCTGCACATAAAGAAAATATTCCAAAGAGTTCAGCCGAAATATTTATTTATAACATGGAAACTGGAAAGGATTACGATGCAAAAGTTTCTAAGGATAGATATATAGAGTTATTTACAGTAAGTACAATAAAGAACTTAGACTCCATAGGGAATTTAAAAAGCAGCTTTATGTGGAAGCAATTAAATGCCCGTTAACCATATGATGTGACGGATTATGAAAACTTGGAATCATGGTTGCGGAGTTGGAGGCCACATTAATGTTTTGGGTAAGCTAATTCAATACTAATTTAAAGGAAAGTAGAATGGTCGGATTTTTTGATTACTTATTTACCTCATTTATAATTTTTACTCTCAAAAAGAGAGAGGGTCTATAATGGACCCATGAAACAGGACAGGGTGATAAGCTTTAAAAAATCACCTTAAATTTGTAAATTATGGGAACATCGAGGAGAAAATTCACATCTGAGTTCAAGAAAAAAGTAGTTCTGGAAGCGCTCAAGGAGCGTCAAACTATTCAGGAATTAGCGAACCGCTATGAGGTGCATCATAGTAATGCGAAATGGGCAACAAACTCAGGTTACGATTCAAATGAAAGAAGTTACTATTTATACTGATGCTGGCACGCCTGTACAGGCTTATCAAGCAGTTAAAGCTTACGTTGCAGAGAAATCCGGTGAAGGGTTTGCCCCACAACAAGAAACACCGTTAACAAAAAGTATGATGGCAAATTGCCACGGCTATGCATTTGCAGATGGACAGGTTTGGTTTATAGACGAAACATCTGATGGTTCGGAATTTCAGAAAATACTTACTGATGAGTATAGAGAAGTTGGCGAACCCAATGCGGATATTGCAGTAATTGAATGGGACAGCCCCGGAGACTTTTTAAGGGCGCATTCTGGAAAGAGAAATAAGAATGGTACATATGACCATAAAGATGAAATGTTTTCTCCTATAAAAGGTGATAGTAAAAGCGGTTTTGAGGAAGGGCATACTGATGGCGGCGGTGGAGTTTATAAAGTAGGCACAAAATATTATCAGCGAAAAAATGAGAAGGAGAAGGAAGCTAATCTGCCTAAGGTGTCTGTAAATGGAGTGCGAATAGTTGACCAG
>DATCKK010000164.1:0-3297 GCA_036562325.1 Cytophagaceae bacterium
CCGTCAGATTCTTTACTGAGGGTGAGAATAAGCGTGTCCTGGATCAAGTAGCTAGATTAGGAGAACAATTCGATGTTGAAACACATGAACTAACTAAACAAAAAGCTCAGCAGAACCTTGACGCTGCTTTTAAAGGGAAAGACGGTTTTGAATTAGTAAATTCCCTTGGGCGTGTGTTGGAAGAAGCTAAAGAAAAAGAAGAAATTCTGAAACAAGTGCCTGAGTTTTTGACAAGGTTCAGAGCTATCAATGTTAGCTGGGCGGCAGAGGTAAGAGCACAAGCAAAGAAAGTCTTAGCGAATCCTGATTCAGATTTAGAGATTGCTAAGTATTTATACATGGTTGACATTCAAAGTCAACTTACAGGAACACTTAGAGGAATTAACAACAACTTAGGACGTTCGCTTTCTGCAGGTAATATTGTTGTAGGGGATAAGCTGGTTAACCTTAGTGCTTTAAATCCTGAAGATTTATTAGGAAATGTTACGGCACAAGAAAGAATTACAGCGATGTTGGATGCTGCTGGTGGTAAACAAAAGGTTTTAAAGCAAGCTGAGGAGTTAGTAAAGTCTAAAGACTTTGCTGAACAAGTAAAGAATGTACGCAAGTTCACTAAAGACAAGCCTATTATAAGGGCTTTAATCGAAGGACGTGCTGCTTCTTTACTCACCGGACCGGCTACTCACCTTACCAATATAACTTCTCAGGCTTTTAACCAGACTCTAGAGCATATGACTGAAGGTGTCGCTGTAGCTGTTGGTAATGTTAGGAAGTTATTTAAAGGTGATTACGATGGACGTTTGACAGGTGATGAGTTCGCTGCTAGGGTAATGGGCGATGTGGAAGGGTTCGTCCGGTCTATTACGAAACCAATCGTTTCTGTAAAAGACATTGATGGTACTGACTTAAATATTAAAGGTAAATCCGCTTTAGAAGTTATCATTGATATATTGCGTTATCCTGAAAAACTTGAAGAGATTATTAAGCGAACAAGCCTTAACAGCGTAATGGATATTGAAGGATTTAACAAGGCTGCTTTATCTACTGAGAGTTTAAAGGATACCAAATTCAATGATGTACTAAACGCTGTTGGTGGCAGCTTAGATAAGACAAGGAGTGTTGTAAGAAAGCTTTTAGGAAAAGATGTCAATCCTGAATCAATTCCTATGCGTGATCTTGTAGCTAGTTTACTAGATGCAGGATTCTCTATACAAAGGCTTTTATCCTTTGGTGGATTGGAATTAGGAGATCGCTTGTTTGCTTATGGTGGTTATTTCTCAGAATTGAATGGTTATATTCATAATCTAGGGAAAAGCCAAGGGCTAAGCGGTGACGATCTTTTAAGGTTCAAAGAAGAACTCAAAGAACAGGTAGTAGAATACAGGAGGTTCAAATCTTTATCTCAGCAGAAACCTAATGTTGAGTTACCTACTGTTCTACAGAACTTAGATCCCGATAGAATAAAACTCCTGGATGAGATTGACAAAAGAGCAATGCAGCACTCCAATTACATGACATGGAAGGATGATATTAAGAGTAAGTTTGGTAAGGATTTTGAAAGCTTTTTACAAAAGAATCCTGGGTTGAAATTCATTCTTCCGTTCTATCATACACCAATGAAGATTCTTGGAAAGGTACATCAATACACTCCACTTTTAAACCTATTCTCTAAATCCGTTCGCGCTGATCTCTCTGGTATTAATGGGGAAAGAGCTAAAGATATGGCAATAGCAAGAACAATTCTTGGAGGTACGCTTTATGCAATAGGGTGGGGTTTAGCTAAGGCCGGCCTTATTACTCCGACAGCTAAATCTCCTTCCCAAAGAAAAGCCATGCAGGAAGCTGGCGTACCTGAACATGCTATCAGAATCGGAGATACTTGGGTAGACATTAATAAGTTAGATCCTGCTCCCGCTTCTTTCTTTGGTATAATGGCAGACTTAGCTAACATCATTAATGATCCTCATCTGGGAGAAGAGGATGCTTCTTCCATTGCTACTGCTATTATGCTTTCAATTACTAAAAATACTCTTGATAAGACTTATATGAAAAGTCTGAGTGACACCTTAGACGCTATTTATGGGTCGGGTACAGAATCTTATTTAAGGAGATTCATAGATACCAACGTTCCCTTTTATGGTTTAAGGAAAGCTATTCCTTCAACTAAACTTGGTGGATTAAATCCTCTTTATGAAGAGTATTACAAAGAAGCGAAGGATTTAATGAGTATGCTTACAAACTCCGGTTTGGATAGCTTGGATAGCTATGGAAAACCTATTGCCAATCGTACTAGGTTCTTTGGTATGGACTATAAGAAAGAAGCAGAAAGTCCAATCAGAAGCGAACTGATTAAGCTTGGTATGTCTTTACCAACTATGTCGGATATGTTTTATGGAGTTAAACTTACGCCTGAACAGCATTGGGAATTACGAAGGATGTTGGATACAGAAGGCCATTTAGAAGATAAATTAAATCAGCTTGTTACTTCTCCTAAATGGGAACATTATATTACAAAGCAGAAGCAAGAAGCAATCAGAAAAGTTTATGATAATGTTAGGGACAAGGTAAGACACATCTTCTTAAAGAAACATCCTGAAGTAAGAAAAAGCATACTCGAAGCACTAAAGACTAAACGTGCTAAGTTATTAGATCCTGATGCTGGTTCAGTATATGTACCTTGGATAACAAGAGGTGAATAGCTAATCAAATGACATACTCTTATATTACTTATATTGGTGATGGGGATACCAGATTGTTTGGTATCCCCTTTCCTTATCTTAAAAAGGAACACGTTAAGGTTTACATTAATAATGTACCTTATACCGACTTTATTTGGTCTACGGATTCCACCTTAGAGTTTGCTTCTGCTCCTGCCGATGGCGCTATTGTTCGTATTCAACGTGAAACGCCTTATTCTGCAGGAATGGTTAAATATACTACTTCTAATATCTTAAATCCTGATAACTTAAATCTAACGACTAATCAGCTTCTATATGCTTTACAGGAAGCGATGGATAGGTTAACAACTACCATTGCTATTGATAATGATAATAAATATGATGCTCAAAATAAGGTTATTAAGAACGTAGCGGATCCGATTGATCCAACTGATGCTGTCAATAAACGATACATTCAACCTGCGGTAGATCAAGCTAACGCTAGTGCGATGGCTGCTAAAACTTCAGAAACTAACGCTAAAGTGTCTGAACTTAGAGCAAGCACCGCAGCAAATAATGCTAAAAATTCTGAAACCAATGCTGCTCTTTCAGCATCTATCGCAAAAGCTTATAGTGATCA
>DATCKK010000187.1:0-2595 GCA_036562325.1 Cytophagaceae bacterium
ATGTTAAACTGAGTAGTTGTTTTTTCATATTTTAGTTGGTATTGTTTAAAAATTTTAGACTTGTAACTTTCTAAAAAATCAAAAGTCCGGATTTAATTAGTTTTAAAAAATCGTTTAAAATTATTATTAATAGTTCGCAAAACAAAATGATTTTTTTTGGGAAGAATGTTAAAATAATACAAAAAAAGATTTAGTTGCTTAATCATCAAAATAACATGTCCTTCAAATATATATACCCAGCTTAAAGGAACCCTTGATTAAAGTCAATAGATTCAGCATTTGGACATCCGTAGGAGGGTATCATTTTGATACTAAGTCATTGATGTAGATCATTAAAATCTAAATTTTTTGCACCTATCTCATAATTTATTGAAGTATATTTGTGTGTATTTTTTCAGGACTGCAATTTGTTTTAACTTTTCTATACTGGTTAACCATACAATCAACCAATAACCTAACTTTATGAAAAGAATTATTACAACCGGGATTTTACTTTTTTTTATCACTGTTAAAGTTGTTAATGCCCAACTACCCTTTCCATGTACTTCAGAACAACCGCCTTCCAAAGTTCCAATGGGAGCTAATATTGATGGTATAGTAGACTGGAGTCTGACCAATGCATTCGTGGATATGATGAAGCAAAGCCGTGGCTTTTACCAGGTATGCGCAGGTTGTGCTTTTGGGACTCCGGCGCCACTGGATGCCACAGGTTGGCCTACTACGGACTTTGAAGTTATATTTCAATCATTCTTTGATGGTACTGCCAGTACTTATAACGGTACTTATTCCCTATCATTTACCGGGTCAGCTACCATTGGCGGTTGTTGTGAATTTACCGTGACTAATTTAGCATATGATGCAGCCTCCAATACCACTACAGTCAATATAAATCTGAATCTTACCGAGCCTGCTTCAGGAAAGTATTTCATTCTAAACTTTCGTAACACACGAAGAACTCCGGGAAGTCCGGCCAATAGCGGATTGACCAATTTAAAATTAATCCGACCGGGATACCCTGTCAATACCACCCAAACATTTACCAATGCATTTTTGGACCATATAGATCGATTCAGTGTATTAAGGTATATGGATTGGGCCAATACTAATAACAGTAATGTGCAGACATGGGCAGATAGGACATTGCCAACTATGCCTTCTCAGTCAGCAGCACAGATTACTGAAAACGGTGTTGCATGGGAGTATTGCATTGAACTGGCCAATCTTACCGGTAAAGATATGTGGGTCAACATACCACATAAAGCAGACGACGACTATGTTTTACAACTGGCAACTTTATTAAGAGATAATGTAAATGATAACATTAATATATATGTAGAATACAGTAACGAAGTATGGAACTGGGGATTTAGTCAGAGTCACTGGAACAGAGATGCCGCTGTTGCGGAAGTTAATGCAGGAGGTTCTGATCTTAATAATGACGGCGAGAATAGTCCGCCATACTTAGGTGCAAGACGAATTGCCAGGAGAACGATGGAGATTAGTAATATATTCCGAAGTGTCTGGGGAGATGAAGCTATCAATACCAGAATAAGGCCTGTGTATTGTTATCAGATCGTTTGGCCGGGATTGTGGCTGGATCCGGCATTAAAATGGTTGAATGATACGTATGGAGATCCATCCAATTATATTTACGCTATAGCTGGGGCTCCTTATTTTCATGTTTCAGATGATGTGCCCGGACTTAGCAGTGATGAAATATTGGACAGGTTAGAAAATAGCATGAACGCATTGTTCACTCACATGGACAATACATTGATATTTGATCATGCTGCTGCTGTGGCACGTTGGTATGGATTGAAGTTTTTATGCTATGAAGGAGGCCCTGACACTTTTGGCCCAATAATATTCAGGCAAAAAGTGATGCTACTATGAATGCGAGAATGCAGCAGATAACGGAAGATTATTTGAGAAAGTGGTATAGCTATGGTTCTTCAGGATTGTTTAACTGGTTTGTGGCAGGTGCTACAAATTATACCACTGAGTACGGAACCTGGGGACTAACCAATAATATGGATAATCAAAACACCCCAAAGATTTTAGGTATAGACAATGTGTTAAATGGCCCTGTTCCTGAAGTTCAGGCTGGTCATAGAATATCGGCAACCGGTATTTCTATGGTCGATACAAGATTATTCGTTAATGATAGATACTATGTAACCTATCCTGCTAATTGGGCTACCTTAAATCCCTATAACAGATATCTGGATGGAGGAACATTTAATGATTATCTTTTAAGAGTAGAAAAATCGGGAAATTATAACCTGAGTGTTAATTATAATTGTTGGGTCGATGGAGCCAGGTTACAGATATGGCTAAATAACCGATTAGTAGAAACAATCAATATGCCCAGAACAACAACTGGTGCTGAAAATTTCCAGGATTCAGATACGGTGTTTTTGACTTTGCCTGAAGGATTAAATACTATTCGGCTGGTATATGATTTTGTGGGGAGAGCTTATGATACACGTCAACTGAAATTTGAATATGCAGGAGATTGCGAACTGCCGGTTGAACTTGTTAGTTTCGATGCCAGGCTTATGAATAACGGCATAGTAGATCTCTCATGGATAACAG